>JAFVPG010000068.1 GCA_017505415.1 Lentisphaeria bacterium
CACCCAGCCGCTGACACTCACGCGCCAGCGTCACACCGCACCGGGTCGTACCCGGCGCCGGGGTCGCAAGGGGGCGGCGTAAGCCCCCTTGCAATAAAATAATACATAGCCTTTTGTAATGAGGAGAGCAGAGCTTTTTTTACAGGTTCATTTCGTCTTCATCGAAGTTGTAATCAATATCTTCCGGGGGAGGGGAAATTTTGTCTTTCCAGCGGTCGGGATAACGGTTTTTGAGCCAGAAGAGCAGGGCGCGAACATCCGGGGGGACAGTTTTTTTGATGATTTTCCTTTTGGCAAGCCCGGTGCTTTCGCCTGAATTTTTGTCTATAATGTCTTCGGAATAAACTTCTTCCTGAGTGAAGCCGAGCGCACGTTTCAGCAGAGCTGCTTCAGTTTCAGATTGTTGTTTGTTTTTGCGCATAAAAAAATCCTTTCCTGTGTTCAAGAAAGGATTTTTTTGTCAACTTGGTGTAACTTGTTATGAGAGTTTTGAAGCGACATCAAGGAAGTTCGGATCGACTTTGAAAAGTCTTTCATAAGCCTGACGTGCTTTTTCTGCATCGCCGTTTTTCTCATGGGCGATGCCGAGGTAATAGAAGCATTTTTTGTAATTCGGCTCACGGAGTCCGATCATTTCAGAGGCTTTTGAAAGGTATTCAACTGCCAGAGGCACATTATCCATATTGAGTACGACACGCCCCATATAGTAAGTGCATTGCGGCTGCCAGCGCGGATGGTCGCTGGCAATGGTGAATTCTTTCAGTGCTTCTTCTGACATGCCGCAGTCATAGTATTCGAGACCGAGTTCATAATGCAGCTGAGCATCATTTATGTTGGCATTTGAGCGTATGATCGCACGTTCAAGCTTGAATTGCATGCGGGCGATTTCCAAATCGGTAAGCTGCTGCTGTGCATTATCGTAAGCATTGGGGTTATTTTCGATAGCCTGAATGGCGAGGTCATATTTTTTGACATAAAGTTTTTCAATATCTTTATCGAGGTTGGCGTCGAATGCATTTAGGGCTTTGGCGACAAATTCGAGATGATAAATCGCAGTATCGTAATCCTGTGCAATTTTGTATGCTTCTGCAAGTTTGCGGCGTACGTCGAGAGATTCTTTTTTCTCAAGAACTTTACTCAATTCAGAGATGACGAGCTTTGCCTGATCGACATCACGGATAGTGCCGTCGAGGAGCTGTTGAACGATGGCTTCCTGGGAGTCACGGGTTTGGATTTTGCTTTTGTTTGAATTTTGGAGTTCTTCAGCGCGCTGTCTTGCGAGTTCCTCTTTTTCATCAATGGCATTCATAGCTTCACGCAGCAGATGTTTGTAAGTATTTTTATCAGGGGCGTTATCATACAGTTCCTGATATATCTCCTTAGCCTTTTCGGGTGCATCATCTTTCATGTAGAGAGACCCGAGATAAATTTTCAAGTCAGTATTCTGCGGTTCAAAATGGATGGCAGTTTTTATTGCATCAATGCCGATGAAATATGCTTTGGCTTTTTCAGAAAAACCTGCCACCATTTTCAGCAGTTGAACATTATTTACATTTTTTGAAAGAACATCTTCGCAAAATGCGATTGCTTTGAGGTAATTTGTACCTGCAAGAGCAGTTTTGCATGAGAGGAGAAAGTTTGTCATGCCGCCTTCGGGTTTTGCTTGAGTTTCGGTTGCCTTGCGGATTTCGAGTTCCCGCAAATGTTCTTTAGCCGGGATGAGTTCTGGTTCTCTTTTTATGATGTCGCGGAACATATCGATCGCATCCTGAAGTGACATGGTCATACTTGTTTTGATCATGCGTTCAAGGCTCTTTTTGGTTGTTCCTGACATATTGTTCCATGTTTTTGGCTGAATCATAATAATCTCCGTAATGAATCACTCCTGCTGTTGAGCTGTATCGCTTGAGAAACCTCTTGAAGCTTTTTTCAAACCGCTTTTTATTGTATCAAAAAACGATTCTGAACTGTCAGCAGCATCAGAGGTTTGAGTATTTTTTTTCAGTTTTATGTATATGTGCGATTTACTTCTCTGTAAATCAATATTTGACTCCAGAACAGTTTTCAAATCCGGTAATTCAGATAAAGAATTGAATACGGAATCGAACAGTTTATCTTTTTGAAAAGTCATGACCGGCAGGTTGCCGAGTTTGTAGCCTGTTACGAGCCATGAACCGGACTCAGCAGAGAAAAAGAATTCAAGTCTGACTTGAACTGAATGGATTTTTGAACGGATAATTACGGAACAGAGATTGAAATTATCTGTGGGCATATTTATAATGAATCGCGGTACAGATTGCGGATCAAATGTTGTTTGGTCATTCAATGATGGATTGTACAGAGAAGAGAGATAGAGAGACAGAGCTTTAGGATTTGTATGGATGGTCATTGAGTATCCGCCTGCTTGTCTGTTAATATCTGCGGCAATGCGGTTAAGGTTTCTGGCTTCTCTTATATTGGCTGTATAGTCGGGGAGAGGATCTTCCGGGAAAAGCGGAAAAAATGCAATTCCTGCAACCAAAAGTACACCTGCGGCCAGAATGATGCAGAATATCCACAAAATATCCAGATTGAAGCGTTTTTTGCAGGATGTGGCGATATTGTTCGCCATGTCGTCTGCATAATTTATAAATGACGGAAGTTTAGCTCCGCAGTTTGTGCAGAACTCTTCTTCGTTTTCATTTAATGTGTCACAAAATTTGCATGCCTTTGACATAAGGTATCTCCTTTTGAACTCCGGATATAAAATATTATCAGGTAATATATACCACTCAAAATGTTTTTGCAAGTTTTTTTATTGCAAACATTTCAAAAAAAATAATATACATTCGCAAATATGTATAATGACTGTACTGTTATATAAAAATCAGAAATACAAAAATATCATGCTGAGTCCGACCAGCAGAGGTATTGACAGATTGTCGTCAATGTGAATTTGTTTTTCAAAAAGTTCTGCAAACATGGCAAGTATGATACCTGCACATGCTGAAATTACCACATACCACTCAAGCGGCGGATAAAAAAGTGCGATCACTGCAAATGCACAAAGTCCTCCGATGAAGAACGCTGCACAGCCTTCAACACTTTTTCCATTGATCTTATGTTTTCCGAAACGTCTTCCTATGAGTGCAGCGCAGGTATCGGCGATAAGCATTACCGCCAGTGCCGTTGCCGCCGCCTGAGTCGGAAAAAGCAGTGTCACCAGAAATGCGGCACACCAGACCGGCGGACCTCCGGAAATCACCCAGTCGTTTGGTGATGGCGTTTTTCGCAGCATTTTTTTGAAGAAAAACATGTAGAGCGGAGTAATATAAGGAACCTGTTTGGCAACTGCATGTTCGAGTACGACATTGAGTATCCATGCCGTACCGAATATAACAGCGAGCAAAAGACGGTATTCACTGCCGCATAACATGATTGCCGCAACCATCCAAAGTGAACTCAAGTGAATGAGTTTACGCAAAACTTCCTGAAAATAACTTATTTCTGACATTTATTGCTTCCTTATTTTTAATTCAGAGCTAAATCGTAATTGAAAGTTGTCTCTTCCGGATTTTTCCAATTTGCATTTGTCAAATCATAGAAGTCGGCAGTTCCTGCAATTCTCGGAATTGAAATGACTTTCATAGGATAAATTTTGGTAAGTCTGCTGCGTTTGTCATTGCGGACGGAAAATTCATTGGTACGGGCATCTTTTATATTTCCTTCAATCGGAATTGCTGCACGGGTAATGAGCAGCGGCAATCTGCCGAGACGGTAAACTTCCATAGGCAGTACTGAGTGATCGCGCAAATTCTCCAATGCAGTTTTATCAAGTTCTGCATGTGCCTGGAATTTTGTTGCTCCGAGACGTTGTAATTCCATAACTGCCATAGAGTTGCATACCGGCAGCGGGTCGGCGGCAACGATTTCAATATCTTTGTAATCTTTCAGCAGCTGCATTTCAAAAAGAGATTGTACACGGAAGGAGCGGATTCCGTTTTTGTATGCGAGATTTATCGCTTTTTCCAAGCCGTCCAAGCGGTCTTCCGGAGTGAATTCCGGCAGGATTGCCTGATAAGTTGATTTATTTACATCGAAAACTGAAGTTGCAGTTTTTGCTTTCGGATTGCCGGGCAGAACTCCGTTGGGTTTTACGGCAACGGTTTCCGGAATATTTTTTTTCCCGAATGAAAAAATCTGCATACGGCGGTAGTCGAGCGCAAATTTCCCCAAGCCTTCCGCTCCTGCTTTGAAGAGCGAATCAGGAGTTACTGCTCCTTTTATTTCCGCCCATGCCGCGCGGCGCAGTTCTTTGAGGACTGCGGCGGGGACGAAAAGACCTTCTTCAAGTTTTACAATACATTTGCCAAGTGCAAAACAGGTGGAATCTGCGGCGGAAAATTCATCTGTAAGTTTTTCAACAGTAAGCGGTTGCTTTTGTGCAGGAGTGAAGTTTACTTTTTCTTCATATACGCAATTTACTGCACTGTTGGTCACACGGCAGCTGAAGTTGGAAGCTGTGAGTTCGATTGCAAGATCAACACGTTTTTTCTGGGGCGGGAGTTTTTCAAAACGGGCAGTATTGTCAGCGAAACTTTCTCCTATTTTGTAAAGAACACCGCGCGGCGGTACTTCACGATCAAAGCAGATGAAAACTTCTTCATTCGGCATTGCTTTTCGTACGGATTCGCCATTGACGAACATTTTTGTCAATGTAAGAGCAGGGCCGTCATCGCCTGACTGCGGCTGGATGCGGATGCGATCACCGATATGTATTGTTTTGCGTATCATGGCGCTGAATCCGTTTCCGGCAATTTTTGAAACGGAGCCTATAAGCATGCCTGCGGACCCGATATTATCATGGATTATCAGATTTTTCATGCTCTCTTCTGTGAAAAAACCTTTTGACCATTTGCGTCCGCAACTCTTTGATAATAAAACTCTTGCCTCACTCAGAAGTTCGGGTGACGGTTTTGAATCCGGAGCATCGAGTATCATGCGGTATGCTTTAACGGTATTGTAGACGTAATCCGGCTGGCGCAGACGGCCTTCGATTTTCAAAGAGTCAACGCCGATTTCACGCAGTTCACTGATGAGTTCGAGAGATTCAAGATCCTGGGGAGAAAAGAAAAATCCATTTCCCTGATTGGAGTAGTAACGGCGGCGGCACGGCTGCTTGCAGAATCCTCTGTTGCCGCTGTAACCTCCTAAATATGAAGAGAATAAACACTGCCCCGAAAGAGAACAGCATAACGCTCCATGAATAAAAACTTCAAGTTCTGTATCCGGATTTTTTTCACGGACAATGCGCAATTCATCCATAGTCATTTGCCGTTCAAGAATGACACGCTCTGCACCGAACTCTTTTGCGGCGGCAACACCGGCGGAATTGTGAAAACCCATCTGAGTTGAGGCATGTATTACAAGTTCCGGAAAATATTCCCGTATCATACGGGCTACACCGAGATCCTGAACGATCAATGCATCCGGTTCGAGAGAAGCCAGAAGTGCCAGATTCTCAGCGACTTCGGGAAGTTCAGCTTCTTTTATTACGGTATTGAAAGTTACAAAAACTTTACGTTTTATTGAGTGTGCATAAGCGATTATTTTGCCCATCGTTTCGGGGGTGAAGTTTTCGCTTCTTTCTCTTGCATTGAACTTGCCGAGACCGCAGTATATTGCATCTGCACCGGCATCAAAGGCGGCGAGAGCGCATAACGCATTTCCTGCGGGGGCGAGAAGTTCAGGGACCGGATTGGATTTTTTCATAATTCACCTCAAGGCTCAATGTCCGCAGGATCCGGGACGGTTAACAGTTTTCCATGCGTGATGACGGACGTGCTTGCCCTGATCGAGCCAGCGTACCTCAAAGTCGCTTTTGATGTCTTTTATGTCGTCAAGCAGTGAATCGTCAAGTTCAAAAAGTCCGGAACGGCTGACAATATCAGTTACTGAATCAAAATACGGGTCATCATCACTTGAAAAATGAAAAGTTCCGCCTTTTTTCAGAACACGGTGGATTTGAGAGAGAAAATCGCTTGTGACCAGGCGGTGCCCTTTGTGCCGTTCTTTGGGCCAGGGGTCGGGACAGAGAATGTGCAAACGGTCAAGTCCTTCATCCGGAAGCATATACGCTACCAGATGACGGGCTTCAACACGCAAAAGATGCATATTGTTTATGTTTAGCCGCTGATTTTTGCGTACGAGTTTGCGGAGTCTGCCTATCATCACGTCTGCGGCGAAGATTTTCGCTTCAGGATAACGTTTGGCAAGTCCGGCAGTAAAAGAACCTGAACCGCAACCGAGGTCAAGTTCACAGCGTGAATCAATATTTTTTACACCGTCAATATGGGTGTAAGACTGGGTAAGAATGTCAATAAAAGTGTCTTCAGGTTGTGTTTTCATAAATAAAAGTGTTTTTCCATTTTAAAAATTTGAAAATTGTGTTATATTATAATTTATTGCCGTATTGGTGTAATTTCAAAGGAAAAATGGAAAAAAACATGAATATCTTGTTCGTTTGTACCGGAAACAGCTGCCGCAGTCCTATGGCTGAGGCATATTTTAATATGCTTGCAGAGCGTGACGGACGGACGGATGTCATTGCCTCATCGGCAGGGATTCACACTTTTGATGGATGCAGTGCTTCTGTACAGGCAAAGACAGTTGCTGATTCTTTCGGCGGAGATCTTTCAAATTTCAGAAGTACGCGTTTTGAACGTTCAATGGGCAGTGAATATGACATCATTATAGCTATGACATGCGGGCATCTCTCTGCAATTCAAGAGATTGCGCCGGGAGCAAATGTAAAATTGCTTCTTGATTTCGCGGGGATGAAAAATGCAGACGTCCCTGACCCGTACGGTGAAAATGTTGACGGCTATGCAAGAGTTTTTGCTTTTATGAAGCCTGCTCTTGATTCGTTATACAGCAATTTAACAAATTCAAATACTCAATTTTAACCAAAAGGAAAACAAAATGAAAGTTATCGCTGATTTCTGTGGAAGTAAACTCAAAGTTGCCGTCGGTACTGACCATGGCGGTTTCACCCTCAAAGCTGAACTCTCCGAATATTTCAAGGAGAAAAATATCGAATTTGTCGATTTCGGACCTTTCGATTTTGACAAAGAAGATGATTACTCTGATTATGCATCACAGGTCGGCCGTGCGATCATTACCGGCGATTGCAACTGCGGCGTTCTTATTTGCCGTTCCGGTGTCGGCATGGGTATCAATGCCAACCGTTTTCATGGTGTCCGTGCTGTTGTTGCCGCTGATGCTTTTACCGCTGTCCGCAGTCGTGAACACAATGCAACCAATGTTCTCGTTTTTGCCGGTGACAAACTTGACAAAAACGGCATGATCGAAATTTTTGAAGCATGGAGCAGCACTCCCTTCACTCAGGAAGAACGCCATGTCCGCCGTCTCAATAAACTTGAAGTCAAATCATACGATGACATCGCCGCTATCCGCAATGCAGATCCTGTCATTGCCTCTTTGATCGACAAAGAAGCTGCCCGTCAGTTTGACGGTATCGAACTTATTGCTTCCGAAAACTTTACCTCCTGTGCAGTCCGTGCCGCTCAGGGATCTGTCCTCACTAATAAATATGCTGAAGGTTATCCCGGCAAACGTTATTATAACGGCTGCGAAGTTGTCGACCAGATCGAATCAATCGCTATTGAACGTGCATGCAAACTTTTTGGCGCAGAAGCCGCCAACGTTCAGCCGCATGCCGGTTCACAGGCTAATATGGCTGTCTATATGGCTCTTATCAAGCCCGGAGATACCATTCTTGCCATGAGTCTTGATCACGGCGGTCACTTGACCCACGGACATCCGATGAACTTCTCAGGTCAGACTTACAATGTCATTCCCTACGGCGTTTCTCCCGAAACTGAAACCATTGACTATGATGAAGTTGAAAAACTCGCTGTTGAAAATAAACCCGCACTCATCGTTGCCGGTGCATCTGCTTATCCGAGAGTCATTGACTTCGCCCGTTTGCGTGAAATCGCTGATAAAGTCGGAGCCAAACTTTTTGTCGATATGGCTCATATTGCAGGTCTCGTTGCTGCCGGTGAACATCCCAATCCCGTTCCCTACTGCGATGTTGTTTCCACCACTACTCATAAAACTCTCCGCGGTCCCCGTTCCGGCTTGATTCTCTGCAAAGAAGAACATATCAAAGCTATCAACTCAAAAGTTTTCCCCGGAATGCAGGGCGGACCTCTTGAACACGTTATTGCTGCTAAAGCCATCTGCTTCGGCGAAGCCATGACTGATGAATTCAAAGCATATCAGCGTCAGGTCAGACTCAATGCTGCCAAACTCGCTGAAGAACTTGCAAACCGCGGTTTCCGTATCGTTTCCGGCGGTACTGACAATCACCTCATGCTCGTTGACTTGCGTCCCAAAAAGGTTACCGGCAAAGCTCTTGCCAACGCTCTTGACCTCGCACGCATCACCGTCAACAAGAATATGATTCCCTTTGACCCCGAAAAACCCTTCGTCACCTCCGGTATCCGTATCGGTACTCCCGCCGTTACCACCCGTGGTATGAAAGAAGCTGAAATGGTCAAAATTGCTGAATTTATCGAACGTGCCTGCGCTGTCTGCGACGATGAAGCCGCGCTCCGTGCAATCGGTGAAGAAGTCCGTGCTTTTGCCGCACAGTTCCCGCTTCCCCAGTTTTAAGTAAAAGGTATGAGATTTTGGGTGGGAAGGAAAAAAACTTGTTGAAACAAGTTTGTTTCCCTTCCCCCCAAGCCCCCCATCCTTTTTACAAAAACTTTTATGTAACTTTCGTTTTTACTGCGTAAAATCCGAAAGTAGTATTTTGAAGATAAAAACAAGCGTATAAATCTAAAAGGATTTTATTATGATAGATATTAAGATTATCCGTGATCACTTTGAAGATTACAAAAAAACTTGTGAACGCCGCGGCTGTCCCGTCAATCTGGACACCGTTCTTGAACTTGACGTTCAGTGCCGCCAGCTCAATCAGGAAATTGACGCTCTCCGCGCCGACCGCAACCGTTTGAGCAAAGAATGTCAGACCAATCCCGCCGCCCGTGAAGAAGTCAAAAAACTTAAAGTCACCCTCGGCTCCAAAGAGAACACATTCAATGAATTGCAGGAAAAACTTTACAAAATGTTGAGTTTTCTCCCCAATACTCTCTCTGCCGACGTTCCCGATGGTCTGGATGATACTGCCAACGTTGAAATCCGCAAAGTCGGTACTATTCCTGAATTTGATTTCCCCATCCGCGACCATCAGCAGCTCGGTGAATTGCTTGACATCATCGACACTCAGCGTGGTGCAAAAGTTGCTCAGACCGGTTTTTATTACTGGAAAGGCAAAGGCGCACAGATGGCTCAAGCTCTTTTTTTCTGGGTTCAGCAGCAGCTGGTTGCCAGAGGTTTCACTCTGTTTATGACTCCCTGCGTTGCCAAAGAAAGAACACTTTTCGGTACCGGTTATCTGCCGTTTTTTGCTGACCAGACTTTTAATTTGAAAGATGAAGATTTGGCTCTTATCGGTACAAGCGAACAGACTCTCGTCGGTTATCATGCTGACGATGTGCTTGAAGGTAAAGATCTGCCCTTGTGCTACACTGCTTACACTCCCTGTTTCCGTACTGAAGCCGGAAGCTACGGCAAAGCCAGCAAAGGTATTTTCCGTGTTCACCAGTTCCACAAAGTCGAACAGATCATTTTCTGCAAACCTGAAGATTCTGTCAAATATCACGACTTCTGTCTTGAAAATGAAGAATACATCCTTCAGCAGCTTGGTATTCCCTATCATGTCGTCAATGTTTGTGTCGGTGATATGGGCGCACCCGGTTACAAAAAATATGATATTGAAGCATGGTTTGCAGGTTTCGGCGGCTATCGTGAAGTTACCAGTAATACCAATCTTACTTCTTTCCAGAGTCGCCGTTTGAATATCCGTTACAAGGACGGTGATACCCGTGATTATGTTCACACTATCAGTGCAACTGCTGTTACTGACCGTGTACTGGTTGCAATTTTGGAAAATAATCAGCAGGCAGACGGAACCGTTATTGTGCCTGAAGTTCTCCGTCCGTTGTGCGGATTTGACAAAATTGAACCGGTGAAAAAATGAGTTTCAGCATTTTTGAAGTAATAATGCTTGTTTGTTTCGGGTTCAGCTGGCCTTTTGCCATCTGGAAGACGGTGAAGGTCAAGAACCCGACCGGAAAAAGTTATGTGTTTCTGGCATTGGTGATAATCGGCTATATTGCAGGTTGTCTGCACAAAGTCATTTATCACTATGATATAGTGTTTTATCTCTATATGTTGAACGGAATACTGGTGGCAACTGACATGCTCCTCTGTATTTACTATCAGTATTTCTATAAGAAGAATAAAGAATTGAAAAACTGAAAAGGAGCTTTTATGTCAATTTTTAAAGCATACGATATCCGCGGTGTTTTCCCGACAGAAATCAATGCCGCCGTCGCTGAAAAAATCGGTCGGGCCTATATTAAATTTACAGGCGCAAAAAAAGTCGTTATCGGGCGTGATATGCGTCCTCATTCACAGGATATGTTTGACGGTTTGAGCAAAGGTATCATGATGCAGGGCGCAGATGTCATTGATCTCGGACTTTGTTCAACTCCGATGTCATATTTTGCTAACGGCACACTC
Source organism: Lentisphaeria bacterium (assembly GCA_017505415.1). Lineage (GTDB taxonomy): Bacteria > Verrucomicrobiota > Lentisphaeria > Victivallales > Victivallaceae > RGIG5270. The sequence goes on from JAFVPG010000068.1 coordinate 10,657, forward strand.
AAAGCCGACGGTTCGATCATGATTACTGCCAGTCACAATCCCGGCGAATGGAACGGCTGCAAACTCTGCATTGCCAATGCAGTTCCCATCAGCGGTGCAACCGGCATCAAAGATATTGAAAAACTTGCAGAATCTCTGGATTTTGAAGCTGCCGCAGTTCCCGGAAAACTCACAGCATACGATATTGCTCCGGAGTATGGCGAATTTCTCAAAAAACATCTCAAAGTTGATCGTAAACTTAAAGTTGTCTGCGACTTTGCCAATGCAATGGGAAGTTATGAGATTGCTGCCATACGTGAATATTTTGATATTATTCCGATGTATGAAGAGCTTGACGGAACTTTCCCGAATCATGAAGCCAATCCTCTGAAACTCGATACTCTCGATGATATTTGTGCCAAAGTCAAGGAAGTCGGAGCTGATTTCGGTGCTGCTTTTGACGGCGATGCCGATCGTTGCGGATTCATTGACAATGAGGGCAAAATTATTCCCATGGATTTGTTTACCGCACTTGTTGCACAGGATATTTTGAGCGAAAACAAAGGTGCGACGATTCTTTACGATTTGCGTTCAAGTAAAGCCGTAAAAGAGTGCATTGAAGAGAACGGCGGCAAAGCCGTTATGTCCCGTGTCGGTCATGCTTTTATCAAAAATCAGATGCGTGAAAATGATGCAGTTTTTGCCGGTGAACTTTCCGGACATTATTATTTCAAGGAAAATTTTACTGCTGAATCACAGGGATTGGCATTTATCATGCTGGCAAATCTTATCTGCAAGAGCAACAAAAAAGTTTCTGAACTGGTCAAGCCTTTGCAGAAATATTATTCAAGCGGTGAAATCAATTCAAAAGCCGCTGATGTCGCTCCGATCCTTGCAAAAATCAAAAGTAAATATGCCTCCGGCAATACTTATGAACTTGACGGATTCAGTTCTGAATATCCCACATGGCATTTCAATGTTCGTTCATCCAACACTGAACCTTTGCTGCGTTTGATCGTTGAAGCGGATACAGAGGCTGAAATGACTTTCAAACGGGATGAACTGCTTAAAATCATCCGCGGCTGATCAACCCTGAACCAAAGGACGTTCATGAGTCACGAAAAAATTACAAAACTTATGCAGAGAGGAAGTGATTTCCTCGGTGTTAAATATCCCATTCTTTGCGGTGCAATGACA
>JAFVPG010000069.1 GCA_017505415.1 Lentisphaeria bacterium
GGATGCAAAAATCACCAAACGCGACGGCAATTTATGGGAAGATGAAAGTATTGAACTGCACTTGGAATATAATGATACAAAGTGGCAGTTTATTTTCAATTCAAATGGTAAATTTTATGACGCAAAAAATGATAATGCAAAATGGAATGTTGCAAAAGTAATACAGCGGCACAAAATCACAAATGACCGCTGGATATTTGAAGGTGCAATCAGTTTTAAAGACCTCGGAATCAAACCGCAGGAAAATGACCGGTTTTATTTTACTATCGGCAGAAGCCCCGGAAAATTTGCCGGTTTTACAGCAATTTCTCCTTTGTTGCGCCGTTTCGCTGACAGAGCTAATTTTGTCAAACTCATTTTTGCAGAAAATACAGTTCCTGTCATGTTTGACTACATAAAACTTCCGGGACAGCAGGGAGATTTAAGTGTAAATATCAGATTCAAAGCTCGGAATAATGCATTTGTAAATATAAAAGGAACGGATCTGAAAGGACGTACCCTCGCAGAGAAAAAAATAAATGCAGTCATGCAAAACGGTTTTCTTACGGCAAATTGCAATCTTTCCGGACTTGCCAAAGCAGGTGTATTAAATTATACTGTTCAAAATAACAATGTTGAAATCGCTTCGGGAAAAATTCAATATATTTCTCCCGAAAAAGTAAAATTAAATTACATAAGAACTTACATCAAAGAACAGAAACTTGAAACATCTCTGGCATTAACTCCGCCGCTCTCTCCTGATTTGACAATAATTCATGAAATCAAAGATAAATCAGGAACTTCTTTAATCAGACATGAAGAAAAAATCGGCAAAAAAAACAGCGCTAAATTTAATATAAAACAATATTTAGAGCTGCAAAAATTGCCGTCCGGTTCTCATGATTATTATTTGTCCTTTGCTGAAAACGGCAAAATCACTCCCGTTCATCACCAATATTTTCTGATGCCTGACAAGAAAATGCCATGGGATGACTTCACTGCTGGAATCAGCAATGAAGTCCCGCCGCCGTGGCAATCTCCGCAAGTTTCCGCAACATCTTTGAAATGTTCATTTCAGCAATATGATTTTGGCAAATCTCTGCTTCCTGAACAAATATCGACCTGCAACACTCCGCTGCTCGCAGCTCCTGTTCAATTAAAAATAAACGGGAAAAATTATACTGTTCCGGCAAAATTTCAAATCATTGAAAAGACACCGCAGCGAATTACGTTTAAAACTGTCGGTCAAGCAGATAAATATCTGTTTGAAATAAACGGTTATGTTGAATATGACGGCTTCATGAATCTTGCCCTCTCATATTCTCCGGCGAATGGAAACAACGCTCCGATAAATCAACTTGCACTTGTTATTCCTATGAAAAAAGAATTTTCCAAACTCGTTGCAAGTTTCAAACCTGAAGATACCGGTGCATATTCAGGTAAATTATACAAAAAATTCACAAAAGATTTAATGGCTCATCCCGTATTCTGGTTCGGCGATGCTGATTACGGAATATATTGGGGAGCAGATAATATGCGCGGCTCGCACATTTATAATACCGTCGATTCTCTGGTAATAACTCCTGCTGATAAATTAAACGGCGCAACCGCAATAGTAAAAATTGTTGACAGTAAGTTCACATTGAAGAATAAAAGAACTTTTGAATTTTCATTTCAGGGAACTCCGGTAAAAAAGCCGTCAAAAAAATTCAAAAAACCGTATATGTTCCGCGGCGGTGCAACTTTGTCAATAACAAATTATCATAAGATTTTCAATTATTACAATCCTGAATATATGGATTGCAGCAAATTGAAACAGCAAGTAAAAAATGCACGCTATCCGATATATGCTCTTTATTCGTGTATTTATGGAATTTCTCCGTTCTGTCCTGAATGGCCCTATTATCAGGAAAAATGGATAAGTTCACCTCCGGGACCCGGTGTATTCAAACAGGATTTCCCGCTGAATAATGAAGAAGCCCGCAACCGCGGCTATTGGGCTTTCGGCTGTGTAAATGAACCGCAATTTCTGAATTGGCAGCTCTATTGGCTTTATCTTCTTGTCAATAACAAAGAATACGGAGTCAAAGACCTTTATTTTGATATGGCATATCCGAGAGCCTGTGATAATACAATTCACGGCTGCGGTTGGAAAGATGATTTCGGCAAAATGCGTATGACTTATCCAATCAAAGCCAACCGTGAATTTACCAAACGCATCCGTAAAATAATGTCTGACAAAGACCCGTCAGGCTGTCTTATGTATCATCCTTCCGGGGAACCGATTCCGCCGATGTACGGTTTGGCAGATTTCGTTGTTGACGGAGAAATATATGTTTCACAGGTAAGCAAAGATGAAAGTTATTTCAATATTTTCACTCCGGAACTTTTCCAAAGTGCATACACCGGAATAAAAAGCGGCAACAGCAGTATTTATCTTTCTCAATTAAACCGTGCCGCAGTAATGTTAAATCCTGCCCGCAGTGCATATTGGAGAAAAAAACAAAAAGCCCCCGAAGCTGTACGTGCCGTGCGTCATTTTCTCGGATATTGTCTGCTGCATGATGTCAGACCGCAGGCCGGAGCCTGTATCTATAATGAAGGGGAAATATTGGAAAAACAACTTTATTCTATCGGTTATAAAGATGACAATTTTACTTTCATCCCCTACTGGAATAAAAATTGTCCGGTTAAAACAAATGCCAAAAATGTACTTGTTTCCGTCTATAAATTTCCGGGAAAGACTCTTGCAGTTGTCTTGAATGACAGCAAAACTGAAACATTGAATATCTCTTTGACTGCTTCATTTAAATTCAAAAAGATTTATAACCTTGAGACTGGCAAAACTATGGAAAAACCAGTTGTGAATATTCCTCCCAAAGGAATGAATTTAATCGTGTTTGAGGAAAAATAAATGAATATTATTGCAAATGAAACTGTTTTATATAAATCTCCGTCCCCGTCGGATATTTTCTGTTACAGTCCGTCCTTAACTGTTTTGCCGTCAGGAAGAATCCTTGCTTCTTTTGATATTGGGGGCAAAGGGGTTTTGAATTTGCCAGGGCCGAAAACTGAACATGGAGATTTCGGGGCAAGCAATCAGGGAAAAATTTTCTCCTCTGATGATAATGGTGAAACATGGCAGCATTTAACAAATATTGCCATGTATCACGCAAGATTATTTACCGATGATGATAAAGTTTATTTCATCGGGCATGACAGAGGAATCACCATTTCTGTAAGTAATGACGAAGGTAAAACATGGAGCAGTATCAAAGAATTGGATAATTCCGCCTTGTGGCATCAAGCACCGTGTGCATATCATAAAGAAAACGGATATATTTATCTTACAATGGAAAAAAGTACCGGTGACTCTTGGCCGGATGTTGCTCCTGTTGTATTATGCGGCAAACTCGGAACTGACCTGACAGACAGAAAAAACTGGACGTTTTCCAATGAATTTTTTTATCCTGAAAAACAGCCGACAACTTTGGGCATACCGTTTTTCAACAGAGGCTTGCTGACTCCGGACAAAAAAGATGTACGCTTCTGCGGAGCTCCGTGCTTTCTGGAATCTCATGTTGTAAAAATTCATGACAAAACCCATATCCTTTATGAAGAAAATACTTTGCATATTTTTATGCGTCAGCACAGCGGATTGACCAATATTGCAGCTATCGGAAAATGTCATATAAATAAAGACGGCTCAATGGATTTCGGAATGATTCATTCGCCGGCAGGAACTCAAATGCTCCATATCCCATTCCCCGGCGGACAAATGAAATTCGATATTTGTTATGATGAAATATCAAAATACTATTGGCTGATATGTTCACAGACAACTGACAGTATGAAACGCCCGGAATGTCTTCCGGATGACCGTTTCGGTCTGCCTGACAATGAACGGCACAGACTGGTACTTTATTTTTCAAAAAATATGTTCGACTGGTGTTTTGCAGGTGTAATTGCAATCGGCAAAACTGCCAAACAGTCTCGGCATTATGCCTCAATGGTCATTAAAGACAATGATATTTTAATATTGTCCCGTTCAGGTGATGAAAATGCATTGAGCGCCCATAACGGCAATATGATTACGTTGCATCGTGTTGCCGATTTCAGAAATCTTATATACTAAAAATAAGGAAATAAAATGAAAGAATTTAAAGGAATTATTCCGCCCGCCATCACTCCTCTTACTGCAACCCGTGAACTTGATATTGCAGGATTGGAACGCTTGATTGAACACATGATTTCAGACGGCATTCACGGACTTTTCGTCCTCGGTACTACCGGAGAAGGCCCTGCCGTCGGATACAAAGTACAACAGGATATGGTCAGAGA
>JAFVPG010000070.1 GCA_017505415.1 Lentisphaeria bacterium
GAATGGTCTGCAGCAACAGATCGGTAATTTTTCCGCCGCCATTCACAAGAAGCGTTATCAAGACGGCATCCTTGTGTTCAACGGCAGCCTTTGCAAAGGCTGAACCACTTTTCCCCGGCAAGCAAATGTTGGGATCTGCTTTTTTCATCAGCAGCTGACCGATATTGAACAGGAGAGAAAAATTGTTCTTTTGATACCCTGCAACGGCGTTATAGAGCAAAAGGTCATTCTCCGGGGCTTTTGCTGCGGCATTTGCATAAACTCCCCACAGCAACACAATAAGCGGCAAGAGTTTTCTGATTCGGAAAAGAAACAGAAATTTAGCTTCAGATAAACAAAGACTCATAAATATTATCACCTATTTTTTAGTTTCAAGTGTATATTCTCCGGAGTGAAGATTTTTGATATTCAAATATCCTTCATGATCCGATTTTAAAAGTATGCGCTCTCCTCCAGCTGAAATTAAATTGAATTGTGCATTAGCATCAGTTTTCATGCTCCATTGAAAATCAGATGCTACGATTTCATTCTCTTTGAACTTCAAGCAGAATATGCTTTCCGCTGCACCGGGCAGAGCGACAACAAAATTTTCTTTTTTTCTTTTTTTGAATAGATGAGCTATGTTTTGCCTGAAACTGAAAAAGAGAAAACTCATCAATGAGCCTAAACCTGGTGTTAATGCCCCATTGACGCCTTTGGGTAAAGATGTTCCTAACACAGCCGATTTGATGATCTCTTGAACTTCACTGTCAGAGTAATGCGGAAGAATTCTGTCTAAAACATTTATCAAAGCTTGTGGAGACTGATAACGTTTAGAGGGATTTTTCTGCAACATTTTCATAACGATTTGTGCTGCAATAGAAGATATTGACGGATTTTTCAATCTGGGATCCGGAATAGATTCTGAAAGCATTTTATGAACAATGTCATAGGTATTTTTTCCTGTATATGGAGGGCTTCCTGTCAGCATTTCATACAATGTGGCTCCCAAACTGTAAATATCAGATCTGATATCAACTTCCTTCGGATTTTCAATCTGTTCCGGAGATAAATATGCAGGAGTACCGATCATTGCATCGCTTTGGGTTATATTGGCATCATCATTGTCGTTTTTAGCAATCCCCAAATCCGCAAGTTTTACTTCTCCGTGCCTTGTAAACATGATATTATCAGGTTTTATGTCCCTGTGTATAATATTATGTTCTGCAATTCCTTTCAAGGCTGCAGCTATACTTCTTGCAATCAGCAAGACTTGTATTTCCGGCAATTTTTTCTGTATTTTCAGAATTCTTCGCAGGTTTCCCCCGTCGATAAATTCCATAACAATATAAGAGACATCCTGTTCCACATCCGCTTCTGCATCCATAACGCCGACAATGTTGGGATGGCGAATGTCAGAGGCAATACGAGCTTCCCGCATAAAACGTTCATAAAAGTCATAATTTTCTTCTTTGACAGAATGAGGCAAGACTTTTAATGCTCTATAGGAATTCAGAACTTTATGGCGAGCCAGGAATACAATTCCCATGCCACCTTTCCCTATTTTCTTTATGATTTTATATTTACCGAGTTCCTTTAAGTTTTCTAAAGAAAATTTTGATCCTGCAGTTACATTTGTATTCTGAGGTGGGGCAAAGTTCTGCAATGCAGATACATTACCCGCTTTTAAAGCCGCTTTGATTTCCGGCGAAGCAATGACAGTAACTGCCGTTGAAAATTCCTCTTCTGCTTCTTGAAATTCAGTTATATCGTACTCATCTGCTGAAAAAATCGAATTTTCCGGCTTTTCAGCAGTCATTGACCATAAATTAAAACCTGTATTGAACCGCAACTGAAGCAAACCTATTTGGACAACATCTCCGTCAGATAATTGTGTTTTTTCTGAGAGTAATTTTTGGTTGATATACGTCCCATTAAGGCTTTGAAGATCCTCAATAAAAAGTTGCTCTCCTTTAGATGAAAGCCGCATATGCTTTCCGGAGATTCCTATCGCATCAAGAACTATGAAATTATCAGCCCCATAGCCGACAATTCCTCCTTCTTGCGGAAGTTCAACTTCTATAAAATTGTTTTGTATGTCCCGATAGAGAAGCAACATAAAATATATCTTGGTTATGACGGTTGCGGTTTATAATCACTGTTGTGCTGCGGCGGATTTGAAATCTGCCTGAAACTTTTTATCATTAGCTTTGCGGTTCAGTTCACTTTCTTCGAGGGTATAAGCAAGAAGTTCAAAACCGTTCTTTTCAAGGTAAATCACTGTATCAAACAGATTTTTGCCGGTAGGATTCATTTTATAGGCATTGATTTTTGTCTTTGCCCACAGAAGTTTAGAAAGGTAGTCCCGAGTGAGGATGAGGCTTTTCAATTCGTTGTTTTCATCAGATTCCAACACAAATGAAACTTTTCTTGCGGCAGGAAAGAAGGTATCTTTTTCCTGTAAGGCGAGAAAATTCAAATCAAATCCGCCGAAGTCATCCGTTGAATAAATTTTGGACTGATTGCCGGAACGGACAATGATATTCTTTTTTGCAAGCGGAGTCTTTACATTTTCAGTGGTGTGACTGAGCATTTTTCTGTCAAGCGAAACAAGAGTTTCCTCGTTCCGTGCTTCGTTTTCCCAATTCAAAGCAGGATTCATTCCGGCAAAAGAAAGTTCATTGATCGTCTTGGGAACATCATAAGGCAGAATACCGAATGAACACAAAAAGAGCAAATGGGAGCCCAAAGAAACCGGCAAGAGACCGATCCCAGCTGGAACTTCATAAAATTCACGCCACCATTGATACGGTGTTGTTATAGTTTTAACTGTACGGACTTCATACTTTTTGACTTCCGCAGATTCCAGTTTTTGAATTTCTACGTGATAAGAAGAGTCTTTGATCGTTTCCGGTGAAAGTTTCAACTCATATTTTGTGTTGAGAACTTTACGGTCATTTTCCTGCGAAACAATATCTATATTACGCAAATGGTTGGCACAACCGCCGTTAAAAAACAATGCACTCCCCATTACCGCAACTGTTATAATGTTCTTGATTTCCATAATAAATATTTCCTTTCATTGATTGAGTTGTTTCCAATATTTCACGGCCTGTCCGTAACCTTGATCGGCTGCTTTTTTTATCCAAAACAACGAGGTCTTGCTGTTAAAAGGCACTCCTTGTCCGTTCTCATACCTTATCCCTAAATCATACATCGCTTCCGGCAAGCCAAGTCCTGCAGCTTTCTGCAGATATTGCAGTGCCTTTGCATCATCCGGATTTATATCTCTGAATCCGTTTTTGTATATCAGAGCCACTTTGTAAGTGATTTCCGGATTGTTATTTTTTACAGCCAGCAAATAAAAATCCAGCATTTGCCTTGCCTTTGCTTCATAATCGCCGTTGTAAATGGCATTGGCTATTTTGATTGCAGCATCCGGATCATTCAATTCTGCAGCCTTCCAGTACCACTGTAAAGCTTTTTTGTTATCCGAAAACCACATTCCAAGCCCTTTTTCATAAATGTAGGCAACTTGCAATACTGCATCTGGATGTTTTGCTTCGGCTGCACTTAACAGAAGCGGTAATGCTTCTTTGTATTTCTTTTCATTGAATAACTTCATTCCTTCGTCATATTGCTTCTGTTTGGGGTGAATGTTTGCTGCAAAAAAGAAGTCTATTTTTAATTTTTCTCCCGGGATGGAGCTGAACAGTTTTTTTTCTTCAGATTGTCCTTGGGAACTTGACGAAGCAATATATTCCTGAAAAGGTTTTATGAGGATTTCTTCATCGGCCGGATAAATCTTGTCATCGACTGCAAACATCGCATCAATGCGGTTTGATGAAAAGACAACTGTGGAAGGTTTCGCTTTTATTTCCAAGAGGAAATCAGTGTTTTTATTTGCCATAACTTGTGCAGATAAATTGTTTTGAGGCAAAATTCCATCTCCGCGAACGCAGATAAGATTTTCTCCGATATTCTGCTTGAAGGCAAGAGGAAATTTTTTTGTTTTTATCCAATTTCCATCGTTAATTTTGATTTCAATACCTTTTCTCTGAATGAATTTCAATA
>JAFVPG010000002.1 GCA_017505415.1 Lentisphaeria bacterium
GATAGGTTCTGGAGTACGGCAGAGGACTTTGCGGGGATCTTCACGGTCGAGAAGAGCCAAACCGACACGATAAGTTCCACGGCGGTCAACGCCGTGATAAGTCATCAGCCAGCCATCATCGGTGGGAATGGGAACACCGGAGGGACCGACTTTCATGGATTCCCATTTCTGTTCAGGAGCAAGGAGCATATAGTCATCGGGCAAATCGACTTTATCTTCCATGTTCCATGGCATATCAATTTTGCCGCTGCACCATTTATTAATAGTATCAGTGAAAAGAATCCATGCTCTGCCGGGTTCATACATCATGGGGAGAATCCATGCCGGTGCTGAACTCGGACGGTGCAAATAGACATATTTGCCATTGATTTTTTCGGGAAAAAGCACAACATTGGCATCATTCATGTGTTCACTTGACAGTGCGCCCAAACGTTCATAAGTCTGCCAATCCTCTGTAACTGCAAGACCGACACGACGGTTGTTGCGCTCCCATGCGATAGCATGGTCGCCTGCGGGAGAGTATTTGCGTTTACCTCTTGCCCAGTCATACATAGTCATACATCTGGTGGCATAAGTGATGTAAAACTTGCCTTCAAAATAAGTTACACGGGGGTCTTCGGCAGTCCCGTGGTCAAAAGCGTTTTCATCGGGATTTCCGGTAATGAAAGGAGTTTCGCGGATTTCAAAATTCACTCCGTCGGAACTTTCGGCATAGCCGAGACAGTAAGCACCTTTTTCGCCGCCTCCGGTAAAGACCATACGGAATTTACCTTTGTCGTAAACGACACCGGGATTGAAAACCTTTGTACTCATCCACGGAACATCCTTATTCAGAGTCAGAATAGGATTTTTGTCTCTTGTAATTTTCAACATTTTATTTCCTTATTTTATACTATCATATTTTGCTAAAAGTGTTAGAGCATTAATAACACTGACATCACAATTAATCCAATCTGTATCAGCAGATAATGCCTGATTCATCCATGTTGGGATACGTCCATCATCAAGCTGAATACGGGTCAGAGAATCACCGAGCGCACGGGCTTTGGCAAGATCAAGCGGTTTTTTATCCAAATCATACATCAAAAGATAAAAACGTATGAGTTTGGCATAAGAAGCATTCACCGGAACATAACAGCGGTACTGCTCAAGCACACAAGGGGTATGCTGATTCATCCAGCCCCAAACGGGATTCAAAGAATTTTCCTCTTTGCGTGGACTGAATGGGTCGTACTTACCTGTCCAGCCGAATTGTTCCCAGACAATGAACTGATCCTCGGCAAAACGCTGAACTTCACGCGCCCCTGCCGCAAGTTTTTTATCAGAAGGATTTCTGCTGCACAAATACAGATAAGCGGCAGTTGCATTATGCTTAGTCAAATTCAAATAAGGTACAGACTGAGCCTCGACATCTTCAAACTGCCCTTCCCAATTGAAAGTATCCATCATACGCAACAAATGCGGCATGCCTTTCTGAGCCGCAGCAGCATATTTATTATCTCCGGTAACAGCAGAAAGTTTCTCAAGATATGCCATAATTCCGGTAGGCACGCAGTAATTATTGACAGTGGGATTTCCGTCAGCGATTTTCAAAACGAGATACCATGTACCGTTCGGCTGCTGAAGTTTAAGGTACTGTTCTCCGATTTTCACTGCATAATCAAGATATTTCTGCTTTTGGTTGATCTTATAAAGATTAAGCATGGCACTGCCGACATTAGCAGGATAAAGCATCATAATCGTACCGCCGAATTTACCTGCCGCCTCATTTTTTCCCTCATAAGTCTGGGGAAGAAATTCAAGTTCCTTACCGGCGGGGACTGCTTTTTCGATAAGATAATCAGCAGCACCTTCTGCTATTTTCAAAGCCTTTTCTCGTTTTGCGGGATTCAGTTCTGAATAACCGACCATAACATTAATTATGGAAGAATACATTTTGCTCGGATAACAGAACAAAGGATAAGACAAATCTGGCTTGCCATCAGCCAGACTCTGAACGTATTTCAAATTGAAAAGATATTCACAGTTTTTTCTGGCACATTCAAGGTATGAACGGACTTTTGATGGATAGGAATTGACAAAAGGCGCATTGCGGTAAAAAGTTTTCTGCCCCGCAACAGCGATTTTATTCCCTCTGCCGTCAACTGCCGAAACCTCAAGCCATACAGGTCCGGCAGGAATATTACGCCATACAGGCGAAAGTGCAGCGTATGGTGAATCCGCAGTGAATGAATGCACTTTACCGAATCTGTCTTTTGCTTCAAAAAGATACTCTGCTGCACCGTCGATTTTTGCAAATTCAAATGCGGGAGCATAAATAAACTGAATTGCATATCTATTCCAAAAAGGTCTACCTTCCCCGCCCGGACGGACGGGGATCAAAGTATCTTTAACGGATATTTCTGCCAAATCATCACTCATACGATACTCCTCATTATTCAGACCAATACAGCCGCACATAGCGACAGTAAATGCAGTAATTGCAGAGAAAAAAACTGTTTTTTTATTCATTTTCAAGACCAAAAGCCCCCTGCTCCGTAATTCAAAGGAGCATTTTTGTTACAGCAACCTATTCTAAAATATATTTTTGATAAATAACTTATAACAATGTTATCCACATAGGATCTGAACTGGTATTCCATTTTTTCATATCAACGGCTTCAACATGGCCATCAACAAATGCAGCTTGAACACGTTTTGAATGACGGGCATCTGCATGCCAGCCGACGGTATCATTTTCTCCGCAAAGATATTTGCCGAATTTTGTTGAACCGGAACCTTTAAGCGCAGTGGGATGACAATCTGCAAAATGCGGAGCTCTGGGGTTGATTTTGGAAATTTTAGTACTGTTAGTTAAATCAGTATTATGACCATATGATATGGGATGATCTGTATAATCAGTAATCAAAGGACAACGGAAAACTCCTTTATCATCTTTTTTGATATATTCAGTACCACCATGAACCACCTTACCGCTTACAGATGAAACATATCCCCACAGAAATTGTTGAAAACTCTGCCATTCAGCATTTCCGGGAACCGTCCAGTCATCATTATCTCCGGCATAAAGCACAGCCGCCTGACCGATTTGACGCAAATTACTCATACATTTTGCAGCTCTGGCACGATCACGGGCTTTGCCGAGTGCGGGGAGCAGCATACCGGCAAGAATTGCAATGATTGCAATCACAACGAGAAGTTCAATGAGGGTGAAACTTCCTATAATATTGATTATCGGAAGTTACTCAGGGAAGCGGAAAAACTTTTTTCTTGATTAAAAGAAAAAAGATTTTTCCGCCTCCCTGAAACCCACCACCTTTTCAAAAAAGAAAAGAGTACTTTTTTGAATAAAGTGTATAAGC
>JAFVPG010000071.1 GCA_017505415.1 Lentisphaeria bacterium
ACCGCGCTATTGTTACTCCGGGCTGGCTTATATACTTTATTCAAAAAGTACCCTTTTCTTTTTTGAAAAGGTGGGCGTTCCACCCGCATAGCCTTTGGCTAATATTTGCTGTCGCATTGGCACACCCCGTTGTCTATTCCCACTTTCGGATTTTGCAGAGCAAAAAACGAAAGTTATATGAAAAGGTTTGGAAAAAGATAAGGGGGTGCAGGGGGAGAAGAAAAGAACCTTTCCTCAAAAGGTTTTTTCTTCTCCTCCTGCAACTTCCTATAATACAGATTATCGGAAGTTGTTTCACATTAATTGAACTTCTGGTCGTGATTGCCATCATCGCAATTCTTGCAGGCATGCTGCTGCCGGCTCTCGGCAAAGCCCGTGAAAAAGCACGTACTGCCAGTTGTGTAGGCAATCTGAAAGCTATTGCAAGCGCCAATCTGCTTTATATGAATGATTCCGATGATTATTTAATTCCTTATAATATTTTCTGGTCGGTATTATTTCTTGATGGCTATATCACAAATGCAACGCAGGCAGGCAATTATAAAAATGTCAAAGGCGGCGTGAATTTGAAAATAGGTCAGTGCCCTTCTGCTCACCGCCAGTTTGTAGTTTATTCAACCCGTGACGGAGCAACTCAGCTCAAAGAATGTTTTTCTGTTTCATACGGATACAATGACCGTATAGGTAAAAATGACTCAACCGGAGATTATGCCTGGAAAATTTCTGTTATGCAGGAGTGGATTTCTACAATTCCGCTCGCCGCTGACACATGGGCATATGCCAAAAAAGCTCTTCCTGATACTACCGATAAATATTACGTTGCCGCTATGCTCAATGCATACGATAATGTCGGTACTTATGCCGCACACGGCTCTCTTGTAAACTGGGCAAGAATTGACGGAGGTGTTACTTCTGCCAATTATATTTATGCTCATGGTTCCGGACGTAAAAATCCGTGGAATATGGGTCAAAATAATATGTACAAAGGTAAATGGAAACCCAAATATAATCACAATTAACAGAGAATATCATGCAATTCAAAAAACTTTTAACTTTAATATCGGTAACTTCTGCAATTATGACTACTCAAGCTTCAGACAATCTCTCCGACTGCAAAATCGTTGTCGGAAATCAGCGTACCTCAGAATGGGCGATCTATGATTTCAACAAAGACTGGCGCAAGCCGGAAGCAAAAATCTGGAGCTTCAATCCCAAACTTGATCCCATAATGCAGCAGCCTTGTTTGAATGACCCCGAAAATCGCAAATGTGATGATCTCTGGCTCGCTCCCAGTGATGTCAAAGTCGTTCTTGATAAAACTCATCTGCTCTGTGTCGACTCTCTCGGCGGCGTTCTTCTCGTCCGTATCAAGGACAAAAAAATCATCTGGCACGTTTATCCGCGTTCCAATCCGCACTCCGCAGAGCTTCTCCCTGACGGAAATGTTGTAACTGCCTCAAGTGAAGGACATTACCTCAAACTTTACAATATCAGAAAGTTTGATTCTCAAAAACCGGGACTGACCCCTTTCAGTCAATATCTTGTTCCCGGCGCTCATGGCGTTGTATGGGACAAAAAACGGCAATGTCTTTGGAGCAGCGGCGACTTCGGTGTTACCAAGTGGCGTTATATCTCCGATGCGGAAAATCCCCGCCTGGAACATGCAGGTTTTTACGGAATAACTCTCAAAGATACGATTTTCCGTGATGCTTTTGAACGAATTTACGGTCACGATCTTTTCCCGACTCATGACGGTAAATTATTTCTCACTTATAATCGCGGCATAAGCATTTTTGACCCGGAAAAATGCACGTTTACTCATTACAGCGACCTCAAAGCTATCAAAAGTGTCGACAGCGCAAACGGCAAGATCATGATGCTTAAACCGCAGGAACGCTGGTGGGCGGAAAATCCTCATTTCCCCAATGACGAACAAGCTGAAAAACGCTGTTTCGTTCCAAATGCAAAAATTTATAAAGCAAGATTTTTTCAGAACAATAATTTCAGTTACTAAAATATAAAGGAACAGCAATTTATGAAAATCAAAAAATTATTTTCCATTGCTTTGGGAGCATCTGCCATCGTCAGTTCTGTCCAGGCAAAAGAACTCACACTGGCAAAGGACGGCAAAACCGATTACAAAATCGTCATTGCTGCCAAACCCGCCAAGCAGGTAAAATATGCCGCCGAAGAAATGTCCAAATTTCTCAAAGAAATGACAGGAGCAGATTTTAAAATCGTTTCCGACAAAGAAGCCAAAGGCAAATATGAAATCGTCCTCGGCGAAACCAACCGCAATGCAGAAATACCCGCAAATCTCAAAGTTAATGTCCATGAAGGTTTTGCCGTTCTCCGTGATGGTGATTCTCTGCAGTTCAGAGGCAAAATTCCCCGCGGCACACTCTATGGCGTTTATGACTTTCTCGATGAAAAATTAGGCGTGCGTTTCCTTGCTTTTGATTATACTCATGTCCCCAAAAAAGCAACCGTCAAAGTCGATGTCGAATCTTACAAATATGAACCGCCCTTTGACTACCGCAATATCATTTCATGCGGTGACGGCAATCATAATGGAGAACAGCTTGAAGGTATCTGGCAGGTTCGTCAGCGTTTGAACTCCGTCTGGGGTTATATTCCCCTCGGCAGCAAAATCGGCGGTCTCAAGCACCTCGGCGGC
>JAFVPG010000072.1 GCA_017505415.1 Lentisphaeria bacterium
AATTCCTTATTGTTTGTCATGCCCTGCCGCACGCATACGGCTTTGCCGTGATACCAAGCGGGATGGACATCCCCGGCTTTGCCGTAACATCGCTGCAGGTCGTGTACCTGCCCGCCCTTTACTTACTCCGAGCTGGCTTATATACTTTATTCAAAAAGTACCCTTTTCTTTTTTGAAAAGGTGGAGGGTTTCAGGGAGGCGGAAAAATCTTTTTTGCTTTTAATCAAGAAAAAAGTTTTTCCGCTTCCCTGAGTAACTTCCGATAATCAATATTATATCATTCTTAATTTATCACTCCAGTTTTTAAATACATCAGCAGCTGGTTTTCCTGCGATTGAAAAACTGCGGTCTCCGGCAGGATCTCCCTGATAAACTGCTCTGGTCGATGAACCGTCCCATTTCCACCAATACATACCGAGCCATTGCGGCATGTCGCTGAATGTACGGAACAAAGCCTCCATATAATTTGCCTGTTCTTCGCCATCATATGGAGAATCCGCCTGGAAGTTCGAGGGACTTGCAATACAGCCGTGTGCAGAACGTGTTCCGATTTCAGTAAAAGCAACAGGCTTATTACCGAAACGCTCACTTATCTGCTGAATACGTTCACGACGCGGCTTCAGAAACTCTACCATTTCATCCAAAGTCGTATGAGGAAGCTCTTTCAATTCAGCCAGATTATTATTCAATGGCCGTGCCGGAGGATAGTAGCTGTATGAAAGAAAATCAAGTTCCTCAAACCATTTAAGTTGATATGCCTTGCGTGAAGCAAAAGTAAATTCATATGTCAGCGGACCATCATAAATACTGCGGACAGTGGAAACAACTTTACGCCATTCTGCATCTTTGTATTCAGTGCCGTAATATTCACAACCGCACATATAACCTTCAACATTATTTTTTGCGGCAAATTCAGCATAATATCTGGTACATTCAGTGAAAGACTCAAACCATTTCTGCCAGTATGATGAATTATCCATTCCCTCGATAAGCGACAAATCCGGAAAATGGATCTTGCCCATCCATGCGCCGTCAAGCGGAATGACACACGGTTTCAAAATAATACGGATACCATTATCATGCAATGCTTTGACCATATCAGTCATTTCATTTTCCGATGCTGATCGTTTAAAGTCAAGAAAAACTTTGGTTGAACAATATTTTTCCTGACAGAACATCACATTCAATATGCAGTAATTTACACCATGCTTCCGCATTATCTCCGGCTGTTTTAATGCTTCAGGCGTTGAGAAAAATCCGCGATTCTCCATGAAGCCGAAATTTGTTCCGCAATGCGGTTCATTGAAAAACGGCAGATTTGCGTATTTTTCTTTGACAGAGCATTTGGTTTTATCAAACATGAAGTGGTCTCCTGAATTATTTACTTTTTTTCACGACAATACGTTCAATATAAATACCGTCTTTTTCACCGGCTTTGCCCTGCGGGAAAGTAGGACCTGTCAATTTAACTCTCACCCAGACTTCATATTTCTGTTCGGGGAAAGTTATATCTGCGGCGGCACCGAACGGCTGCTGTAAAATCCATGTGGTAAAGAAGTAACCGTAACAATTTTTGGTAAGTTTGACATTGGTGGCGATTCTGTACCAGTTCCAACCGGGCTGCTTGACATGTTTCCACAAAATTGCACCGCCGCCGAGACCTTTTACATTTTTGTCATGAATACCGAAAAATATCCATTCTTTATATTTTTTAATATCGGCATGCGGATTGGGAAATTCAAGTGCGACGACTTTGCCGATTTCAGAAGTGGGATCATCTTTGATCTGCAATGCCTTGTTGCTGCAGCGGCCTTTGTACATCGGGAAATCAAAGTGAGTTTCTTCGTTCCAGTCTTTAAAAAATTCAGGCGGTTTGATTTCTGCGGCAGTCAGGACTGCACAGAAACAGCAGATTGATGAAAGCAACAGTTTCACAGTGTTTTTCATTTTTTACTCCTCATTTTTGTATTTTTTTAAGAACTACGCGTTCGAGATAAACAGCATCTTTTTCACCTTTTTTGCCGAGCGGAAATTCCGGGCCGGTGAATTTAACTTTCACCCAGATTTCATATTCAGTGTCAGAATTAATAATATCTGCGCAATATCCGACATTCAGCTGAACGACCCATGTAGTGAAAAAATAGATATAACAGTCAGGTGCAAGTTTGGTTTTACCTATTTTATACCAATTATAACCACGATTTTTGACCATGTTCCAATGAATTGCGCCGCCGCCGAGATTTCTGCGGTGCGACATGGAGTAACAGCCCATCGGCAGATATTTATTATATCTGCTTACATCATTATTTTCAATATGATTCGGGAAACGCATAACAACTGCCTTGCCGGTTTCGGACTCATCATCATTTTCGATACGGGCGGCGTCTCTGTGTCTGTAAGCGCGGTCAACGGGGAAATCAAAATAACTTCCGACGGGCATATTTTTGAATTTTTCCGGCAATCTGACAGATTTTTCAGTAAGCTCTTCAAAAATCATATTTTTTTCTTCCCGAACCATTTTGATATTCTGATTGAGATAATACGGCATGATTTCTTTACGGAAAGTCTGTTCATTAAGAACCTCTTCAACCCGTTTCCAGTATTTTTCAACAGAGTAGGGATAGTCGGCAAATTTATTTCCTTTGGCAAGCCATTCACGGATAAATTCACGGCGTTTGAGATTTACCGCACGGTCAAGCGGCATACGGGCATGTTTCCAGCGGCGCAGAAGCACTTTATCGTTGGCAATCAATTTTTCCCCTGCATCAAAGAGAGCCTGCATTTTGCCGAAGTTTTCAAAATCAATATATGTGAACATTTCAGAAGTTGAATAGGGACTGATAAAAACCTTTCCGGCACGTTGAAGTTTATGCAGCAATTCACGGTATTCAAGAAAATATTTTCCTGCGGCTCCGAAGTAGCCGTATGCGAAATCATTCATAAGTTTTTTTACATCGGCATCAGGATTTTCGCTCAGGTTGCGCCACATATACATTTTGTAAGTATTGACATCAGAGGCAATCGGAGATTCAAGTTCGAGAAAAAGACTTTTTACTTTGTTGTCACGGTAGAATTTCAAATCATCGGCATAGATAAATTCGCTGGGAATCGGCAAACCTGCGGGTTTGGTATATGTAATACCATACTTCCAAATGCGCAATTTGGGAGCAAATGCAGCCCATGCCTTAAGTTTTTCTCTGAAATTTTTATTAATATCAGAAGTGATCGGATCGACAATACTGCTGGTCGTATCGCAGAGAGTAATGCAAATATTATCGGCAGGCTTAATATTTTTCGGCGGAGTTTCAGTATAAATGTAAGCATAAGTATGCAAAACTATTTCCGGATAATCTTTTTTAAGGTCAGCGGCAAATTCATTCAGACATTCAATAAGAAGACCGGAATCAGCCTCATATTTTTTGGTCAATGCTTTACAGTTTTCACATTCACATTTTTTGCCGTTGTCATTGATGGAGAAATCATAAGCAGTGGGATACGGATAGCCCATTTTATCAGCTTTTTCGCGGTCAGCTTTGATATATGCACGCATGCGTTTGATAACTTCTTTACGCATTTCTTTATTGGAAAGACAGATTTGAGTACCGGCACCGCCGCCGCCTTTGGCACCGAAACGTTTGCCGTTGATAAGCGGAAACCATTCAGGATGGTCCTTGAAATCTTTCTCATAATTAACATACTGGAAAAAAGTATGAACATTGCCGGGAGAACCGAATTCAGATTCCAAACCGTAATAACGCATATTCGGTTTGGGCTGAAAAATAAACGGGAAAGCATCATGTGAACGGAACTTTGATCCGTAACGGCCAT
>JAFVPG010000073.1 GCA_017505415.1 Lentisphaeria bacterium
AAAGGTAAATAGTTCCACTGTTGCCGCTAACAGTGCCAGTCAATATGGAACCTGCTTCCAAATTCAATTGACCGCCACGCATAACTGCACCATCAACAGTAATTCCGTCAAAGGCTGAAATTTGCGAACCGGAGGTAACAACAATGTCATTCAAAACATTGTTGCTGAAATCAAAATAATCGTTTTTAACGATGTATTTGCGGCTTTCAGAATCATATTCTTCATATTCGTAGCTGCCGCTTAAAATTGTTCCATCATCTTTCTTGAAGGAAGCATCAAAAACAATATTACCACTGACGGAACGATTATCTTTTAACGTAAGTCCTATAACATTACCGCCGCTGGCAAGAATCAGATTGCCACCTTCGGAAATCGTAACATTAGTAAGCTGCCCAGCTGTTGAAACATAAATTTTATCAATATCGTCCTGCGTTGCAACATTTTTTCCATCAACAATTGAATTATGGGATGAAATCAATATGCCATTTTTATACAAAAATACATTGTCTGAAGAATCTGATATATTTGATGAGACAGTCAATGTAAGTTGATTGGCAGAGTTTACCGCGAGATTATAGCGAGTCATGCCGTAGTCAAACTGCGGTTGGGCATGCGAAATTGCCCCAAGGACTGTACCCAGATCATCGGTAATAGTAATGGCACTGTAATAATCAGCGGCATTACCGGCAAGAATATATATCCCTTTGTCTTGGTTATTATCAACAGTAACAGTTAAACTTTTTGAAGCAACATATGACAATTCACTGAGCAAAACACCGCTTTCTTCTTTGCGGTCGGAGATATCGAGATTGAGGTTGGCTTTTCCGGCATTGACAACGCCCTGAACTGTGGTGTTGACACCGATGGTGATGTTGTCGGTCAGGATCGCGCCGGCTTCAAGTGTCAAACTTCCGGCACTTGACGGGATATACGCATCATCCAATGTGCCGCCGGATTTGACCGTAATATTGTCGCCATACCCATAAATTTCTCCACTGCTGATTTCACCGTTGGAAATCTCTATTTTTTCAAGTTCATCCGCCATTTTTCAATCTCCAAAAATATATGTATAATTTTTTATAATTTTTCCAAAATAATGCCGCCACAACCGGAAAATAAATACACAAAAAAACACAGCATACACAATCCCCTAACTGCTTGCTGTTAAAAAATTTACAATTTTTACCAAGATATTTTCCGGCTCTGACTTAACAAAACCTCGCCATAAAGATACCATAAATCCATATTTTTTCAAGATGTAAATAAAATTTTTATAGGATAATTTCAAAAAAATAACAAAAATATCATCCCCCAAAAAGAATACAAAAAAATAATTTTAATCCTGCAGTCAATACAGTAAGTTCACAAAATACTCTTTTAGAACTATTCAGAACTTTTAAGCAGTTCTTAACCGCTATATATAATTATCTTTTCTGTAATTCTGCAAAGTCAGCGGCAATATTAACGGCTTCTTTCAAAACACCGTCTTTATCTTCTTTTTTACTCTTTTTTTCTTCCGGTGACTTGCGGCTTTCATCCTGAAGTTTTTTCTCGGCGAAATACTCTTTATAACGCTCTTTTTCATTCAGAGAACGTCTGTTTTCCTTGCGGTACTTCTCATAAATTCCCTGTTCCTTGAGGATGATTTCAAAGAATTTATCTTTGGCAATACGTTCTTTTGAGCGTTTGGCAAGTTCAGCTGTCATACTTTCAAAACCGGGATAATACCGTTTATAACTCAGCGGATCTATCTCATCATACGGCAGATGATTGCGGCTGAAACGCTCTCCTATCTCCATAACTTCTGTAAGTGACGGGATAACTATATCCGCATTGACTCCCAACTGCTGAACTGATGAACCATTGACCCGATAAAAAACAGATGATTCATACTGCAATGAGCCGGCATTGAAATTAATTGGAATCAATGAGAAAAGATCATTCAATCTCACAACTTCCAACACAGTTCCTTTGCCGAATGAACTGCTGTCTCCGACAATTACTGCTCGGCGGTAATCCTGCATCGCTCCGGAAAAAATTTCAGATGCACTCGCTGACATTCTGCTGTTCAAAACAACCAGAGGTCCATCATAAGCAATATAACCATTGTCCATATCACGGCGTATGCCGAGTCTGCCGATGCGGTCACGGATTTGAACCACCGGTCCGTCTTTGATAAAAAGTCCTGCCAACTGGATTGCTTCAATCAGACTGCCGCCGCCATTGGAACGCAAATCCACAACAACGGCATCAACATTCTGTTTTTTGAAATCCTGAAGAATATTATCCACATCACGGCTGACACTGCGGTAATCTTTTTTACCGGCGATCGCTCCCTCAAAATCCATATAAAAAACTGGGAATGAAAATAACGCCGATCTTTTTCTGTTCAGCACCGCTGCCGACAATTTTTACCGAACCTTTGGCTCCGGATTCTTTCAATTCAACTTTCTGCCGGACGATTTCAACTATCTGCGGCTTGGCATTTTTGCCTTTATCACCGGGCAGGATCGCCAGTCTTACAGTTGTCCCCTCTTTGCCGCGGATAAGTTTTACAGCATTGGAAACAGACATATTCACAACATCGACCATTTCACCATCTTTGCCCTGCCCCACAGCGATAATACGATCCTCTTTTTTGAGTCTGCCGTCAAGAGCCGCCGGACCGCCGGGCACAATTTCAACAATACGGATAAGTCCGTCTTCGCTGGTCAGCGTCGCTCCGATACCGGAAAGAGACAAACTCATGCGAATATCAAAATCTTCATCGCTTTTCGGAGAAAGATAACTTGAATGAGGACCGTAAACCTGAGCAACTGCGGAGAGATAAATATCCAGCACATCCAACACATTTTTCTGGGAAATGTCATTATTAATATCTTTCAGAAGTTTCAAAATTTTCTCTTTAGGATCTTTACTGCCCCAGAGATTGCGTATTTTTTCAATTTTACGCTCTTCATCACTCTCTTTGCTATCATGA
>JAFVPG010000074.1 GCA_017505415.1 Lentisphaeria bacterium
ATAACAACGTCGACGTGGTGCCCGTTTCCTCGAGCTTGGCAATTACCGAAGCCGAGGATGGATGGAAACACTACCGTTGTGTGTTAAAAACGGGAGAGTGCCGCCGCCGGGAGCGATGTGGCATGGAGCTATCTGAATTGCGAAGCCGATGTCAAGGCTTCCGCTGAATTGAGTGCCGAATTATCGGCAAGCGGAGTCAGAACTTTCGCTTTTGCCGCTGACTGCACCAGCGAAACTGATACCAAAGCACTCTACAAGGCACTTGATGAGCAGTGGGGCGGGATTGATGCGCTGGTTTACAGTGCCGGTTTCACCAACCCGAAAAATTTCTGCGAGATCTCTTATGATGAGTGGAAAAAGGTGGTGGATATCAACCTGAATGGTGCATTTCTCGCCATCCGGGAAGCGATCCCGATGATGCAGAATGCCGGAAAAGGTTCCATCGCGATCATCGGTTCGGCGGCGATCGTTGCCGGCGGCGGCGGCAGAGCCGACTATGCGGCAAGTAAAGCCGGATTGGAAGGTTTGAACCGGGCAGTCACCAAATATTTTGCTCCGCAGAATATCCGCTGCAACATCGTTCACCCCTCATTGATCGAGACCGATCTGCTCAAACAGCGCCACCCCGATCCGGCAAAACGCGCCGAACTGGGTGAAAAGGAGGTTCCGCTCCGCCGTCTGGGACAGCCGGAAGATATCGCCTCTGCAGCACTTTTCCTGCTCTCTGATGCGGCATCTTATATCACCGGTCAGTCACTTTATGTCGATGGCGGCAGAACTTTCTGCAAATAATATCTCATTTAACGGTCAATAGCGGCAAATCATCCAAAAGGTTTGCCGCTGTTTTTTTGCGCCCCGCCCAAATACCGCACGGCGGATACGGTAAACTTGTTACCTATAAACTCGGGCTTCTGATCTATGATGCGACTGCCGCTTTTTGTGAACATTATTTTGATCGTAAAGACCGGACTTTTGACCAAATGGTTCAGGCAGCACGGTCAGGTGTGGCAAATATTGTGGAAGGCTCTGAAGCCAGTGCTGCCAGTAAAAAAACTGAACTCAAATTGACCAATGTTGCAAAAGCTTCGCAGGAAGAATTGCTTGAAGATTACCGATCCTTTTTGCGGCAGCGTAAATTGCCCATGTGGGATGCTCAATCAGTTAACGCACAAACGGTAAGAGAAGCCCGCCCTGAAAATTTAACGCAACTCCGGCAGCTTATGGCGTGTTTGGTGTCTGACCTGTCGGACAAGTCTGACCAGTCCGACAAGAACGCTGTTAAACAAGAGGTCGCCGCCAATACGATGATCTGTTTGATCAATCAGGAAACATTTCTTTTGGCAAGACAAATATCCCGCCTTGCCGAAGATTTTGAAAAAAATGGCGGCTTTACCGAAAGACTTTACCGCATCCGTTCTGAAAAAAGGAAACAACAGGAGCGAAAATGAAAAACTTTTTATCTGGAGGGTGTTTTAATTCTTCAGAATAGTTCTCTCAAGCTCAAAACGGTTGTTGACAATGCAATTTTGCTGAACTATGCCGTTTCTCCGGAAAACATCTATTGACGCATAAAAATCAAAACAGAGAACAGTTTTCACCTCAAAGTAAATGTCTGTATTTTTCGCAGAAATAAAAGCTGCTCCGGAAAACAGTCGCACCGGAGACGTTTTGATTTTTTAATTGCCGGATAGGAGAAATGGTCAATAGTTTTATTTCAATTGGATAATGTTGTGATATCTCCATTGAAATTCAAATCTTTTAACTGGCTTCTTATTTCGTGTTCATACAATGCTGTTGAGATGATAACAAAGGTATTTTCCGGGTCTGCACCGGATAAAATATCAGGCGGATATATTGTTAATCCATTGATTTTGCTTCCATGTTTTTTAGTGTCGACATCGATCAAGCCGGATATTTTGATGTCTGTGAAAAAACCATTTGCCAACAATCGTTGACATAATGCACCAACTCCCCATATAAATCCGGCTTTTTTACCTCCATCATATTTCAATAGTCGTTTATCCTGATCACGGCTTTCTTTTATGTAATTTTTCAGAGGAGAACAATCATTCATTGTAGTGCTGCTGTTATGAATTTTGTCTGTTTTTTCAGCTATTGCTGCCAAATGCGGTGTTATAAATCCCGGGGTATTTTCAATTTCAAATTGTTTATAAGATACAATTTTGAATCCATTAACATTTAAAAGATTTTCAAGAGACATTTTTTGAAAATGATTTATGTGTTCATGGTCGAAATAATAAAAAGGCAGATGTTTGAAATCAATGTATCTTGATGCATCAGGTACTTCCAGGTATAAAAATCCATCATCAGTCATAATATTTCTGATATTGGCAAGACAAGCATTGCAAAAATACATATGTTCCAATGTTTGAGCAAGTATTACAACATCGTATTTTTCAGACAAATGCAGATTGTTAAAATCAGCACAAATTGCCTTTATTTTGTGATTATGGTTAATATGATTCACACAATTCCCGGATGAATCAACGCCGATAAGTTTTTTATACCCCCGATCCCGCAAAAAATTCAACAATCCGCCCTTGCCTGCACCAATGTCAATAATTGAAACATCTTTGTCTTTAATGAATTGTTCTATGAAAAATGTGATTTTTTCCCAGCGGTGCAAATCACTGTCATTACTGCCGCCGGCTCCATAGCTGACAGCCATTTCGTATTTCCCATCATTTTGATAATGTCTGGCAAATACCGTTTCATCGGCGTCAAACGTATCAAAAACCATACCGCAGTGAGAACAACTGACAATCTGATATTCCGCAGGTAAAATCCGGTTTTCTTCAGCGGGATACTTTATCGCATAAAGTAATTCAACTTCTTTTTTTCTGCATACCGGGCATGGTCTGAATGAAATCATTGTTCCAAATTTCCTTTTTGCGGGCAGGTTTTAAACTGCTGAATTCAGAACAAAAAAAGAGGCACATTCCGAAGAAGTGCCCATTCCTGCGTTTACGACGACGCTGCAAAAAACACATATCGAAATGTGCCGTGCAAAATATACACGGACACACCGACAGTAAATGTTTTTTGCAATCGTCTATTTGTGAGGTCGTAATTCAGGAATGGACGTTTACAATCAGTTTGCCAAATTTTTTATTCAATTATCGTTATCTTTGTTTTTACCTCTATTTGTCTTCGGAAATGCAATACGCACTCCGTTTGACTATAATTTACCATGCAGAATAATGAAATGCAAGAACAGAAATTCAAAAAAGGAGTGGTTTTATCAAAAATGCCGTTTGATGAATGCTCTGCCGCAATGGGTTATTTAAGATTCTGTTTCGTAGTGTTGATTGAGGCGATCAGAGTTATTCTGATTTCCCGGCAGAGATTTTCCAACCGATCATATTCTGCCGAAGAGAGGATATTTGTTTTTCCCAATAGCAGCAACCAATAACTTGTTTCATTGGCTTCTTTCAAGGCAATTTGCAATTTTGAAACAAAATCAGCTTTCCCGTGAGCATATTGCGCTTCGTGGATGTTGGCTCCAATACTTGTTCCGGCTCTGCCGATTTGATTGCAGATAATCGTTTCTCTTTGTTCTTTCAGATATTTTACAAGATTCAATATTTCAACCGCAAAGGCAACAGAAAGATCAACGAGTTTGTTTGAAGATTTTTCCACGAGATTTTTCCTTTCCGCCGAATAATATAGCGTAGACAAGGAATATTTGCAAACACAACTCTCATTTTTCATTTTTTCATCATACGGAGCGTGAGCGGAGTGCTTCATATTGTGAAGTGTAACGGAACAATGCTTCATAGCGAAATGAAATGAAGCTGCTTCATCTGAAAAGGCTTCATTTTTATGAAGCACGCCTGACGGCGTATGAAGCATTTTGCGGCACAGCCGCAAAATATGAAGCACCGCTAGCGCGGTATGAAGCGAAGCCTTTTCAGGCTTCATTCACCATTTTTGCCGCAGGCAAAAATGGTGGGCGATGAGGGACTCGAACCCCCGACATTTTGCGTGTAAAGCAAACGCTCTAACCAACTGAGCTAATCGCCCTTTGATCAGGACAATATCTTAATATAACCCGACTTTATACAATAATCAAGTCCCGGTGAAATAAAATAATTTACCATCTCCGTCGTTGCGGGAGAAAAAATGGAGCGTAATCAGGTGATCTCCTGTAAATGACGGTTCAAATTCCCATACCGGCAGCAGCCAGCTTTCCGGAAAGGTCAACCTGGTATTGCTCCTGTTTCCGCTGTTGACCAACTCCAGTTTATCCGCTTCTGAACGGATATTTTCCAGCAATCTCCATGCCAGATTGACATTTTTCAATTTCAGCGTGATCTTCGCCTGCAATTCGCGGCAGCCTTCCAATCTTTCTGATGGACGGCTCTCGCCTTTGACAAGCAGACTCGGCACATCAT
>JAFVPG010000075.1 GCA_017505415.1 Lentisphaeria bacterium
AAAAAAAGTTACGAAAACTTCAAATTTCGCAACTTTATTATATTCGCCAAAACTTAGGATTATGCCTAAAATAACTTATTGATTTTGCACATATTCATTTTCAACAATATCTTTTATTTCTGTTTCGACAATTTGCTTATACGCATGAATATTCCTTTTCGGAATGAATCCCAATCACTGCTTGTGCCGCTGACAGTATAAACATCGGGATAAAGTTTTTCCATTTTCTGTTTCAGATATTCTGCCGCTTCTTTGCTGTCAGCTGATTCAGGAGCTGCGGCAATAAGTTTTTCCAGCATTGCCACGCTGTCAAAATCAATTATTCCCTGAGCGCAATTTATCAGGCGCAAAGAACGCACTGGAACTCCTTTTCTGCCAAATTCAGGCGGATAGTAAACCGCCGCTGTACCGTGAAAATATCCAGGACGGAATTTACCGTCTTTCTTTTCTGTTCCCCAGAAACATGAACTCCACTGGTGATACCCCGCAAGATTTGCCTGTCTGCCGCGCAATGGCATTGAGCGGGGAATGATCTCACTTTGTCCCAAGGTAAAGGGAAAACCATTTTCATAAAGCCAATACTCTTTGGAATCACCGTATTTTGCCTGGAGTCTCTGAATTGAACTTAATGGTCCGCAAAGAATGTCTGCATATTCCGCAATTTCAAACTGCGGATGATTCTGGGTGGAAAATATCCGCAATTCAGGTGCAACTTCTTTGACCCATTTGCACCAGAGAATATGTTTTTTATTCAAATCAGGACGATGAGTCTCATCTGCCATTAAAAACCAAACATAGGGCAGTGCACCTGTTTCTTTCATCACGGTATAGATTTGAGATGTGTAATTTTTGATATATGCTTCAGCTTCTTTACTGACCTTATCCTTGATCGGCATTCTTCTCCACAAAAAAGCATCTGCCACGCGGAAACATGTATCACCAGCGGCAAGAACTGCGTTCAGGTCGTTGCGGAATCTTTCCTTGTTGAGAAGATTGCCTTCTTTATCAGCTGGTATAGTAATTTCGACAGGAGTCGTTATCCGCAATTTCCTCTGGTCTGCGATATATTTGCTTGCGGAAAATACATTCTGATACTCCTTTGATGTCCACGCCAGAAACGCACTGCGGAAATTGCTCCGTTTGGGTAATGCAAAATCATGGATTTTCAACGACAGGTTCAAAATACCGATCTGTTTTTTTGCTGAAAATATTTTGACAGCTCCTGTATAAGTCCCTGCTGCAATATTTTCAGGAACACGCAGTGTCAAAAGCAGTGCCGTATTGCCGGAATCGGCTTTCAATTCTGTGATATTGGCATTTTGCAGAATATCAGGATACATTCCTGCTGTTGCATAAGCCGTACCGGGGTAATCACTAGGAGCATAGCCGATGCGGTTGATCACCGCCTCTTTGATTTCCGGCAGAGAAATTTCAAAGCTGAGTTCTTTCAAATCTTTTTTGCTTTTCAGAATGATTTGAGAAAATACAGATTGATTTTTGGCACTTTCCAACTCAATCTGAACAGCTTTTTTCTCAGGCATCGGAGAATCGGGGAATACCAACTCCGTACTGCCTGCCGCCGCTGTGAAATTGTCATTTTCAGCAACTACGGCAAAAGTCGTCAACGG
This sequence comes from Lentisphaeria bacterium, assembly GCA_017505415.1. Lineage (GTDB taxonomy): Bacteria > Verrucomicrobiota > Lentisphaeria > Victivallales > Victivallaceae > RGIG5270. Next base: position 1,629 of record JAFVPG010000075.1, read on the forward strand.
TTTTTTTATCCGGTCCCGGTAGCTCGCCAGCATATCCCAACGCTTTTCAGGGACTGGATCACAAAATTTTGTCACTGCTTTTGTTACGACTTCAGCGGCATTGCCTTTGAAGGGGACGATATAAAACTGTCCTCTGATAACCTCATCTTTTTTGATTACACGGCAAACCTCTTTGGCGTAACACAATCCGCCCGGAGTAATGGTCGGCTCTTTGCCGTAATCGTAAAAACGGCGGTCGATCAGGGTGAAATATCCATCTTTACCCTCTGCGTCAGTTACAGCCATTACACAATTATCCAATGCAAAACCGACCAGCAGCCGCGGGAAATCATTATTATTCATTAATTTCAAAGAGAGATCTTTGCTGACCTGATAGAAGTGAGAAAATTTTTTGTTTCTCGAAATGAGCGGCAGGTAAAATCCCCCCGGAGGGTCAATGCCTCCCAAGCGGACATCCCGAAGCGATTGAAAATAAAACTCAACTTTCAACGCATCTGGATCGGTAAGAAAAGTGTATTCGCTTTGTATTTTGAAGTCAATACAACTGTATTCAACTTTCAGCTGATTTTTGCTTTGAGAAATCACTTTGATATCAGTGACTTTACTCCGATCACTGAACCAATCTCCGCGGACATACCATGAATAAAACAAGCTCCGAGTCAGCTGGCAGTTGTCATACCAGATTTCCTGAGGTGCAGTACCATTTTTGCGCATCACCATTCGGAATTTCCCTGCAATCAGCTCTTCGCCGCAGAGCAGAAAGCTGACCGAGAGGATGAATAACATTAAAAATTTTTTCATATCAGTTTACCTCCCAAAGATAGAATTTTTTTAACTTGATTTTGCCCTGAAAGAGCAGCCGCAAAGATACGGTCGGTTGTGCTGGAGTAAATTCCAATTCCACCGTCTGTTCTCTGTCGGATGAAATATCTGCCTGTTTGCTCTTTTTGCCGCCC
>JAFVPG010000076.1 GCA_017505415.1 Lentisphaeria bacterium
TATCCGCTCGAACTTACTAAATTCCAACAGGGCGAAAAAGCAAAACGCAAAAGCCAGATAAAACTCCTCTATCACGGCAAAAAACTCTATTTCCTCGCTGAATTTTTCAACCCGACCGACAAAGATGAACTGCGCATTCAAGCCGCACAGAAATTCAGCATGATGAAAGGTATCTATGCCACCAATATTGATCGGAACTGGCATTATTTCAAAGAACTGCGTATTGACAAAAACGGTAAATTGACCCGTTACGGCAAATTCCCGCAATGCGAAGTCAAAGTAACCGAAAAAGACGGACGCCGTATCATTGAAGGCTCTTTCCCCTATGAAAATATCGCAGTCGGCATGCCCGATATGCCATCTTTGAGATTGCAGTTTATCCGTTATGCCGAAGTCTGGAATGATTATGAAAATACAGCTCCGACACGTGTTGGTATCTCAAGTTATCCGACCTGGAGATTCCTCTCTGTCGATTTGCTGCCGGAAACAAAAGTCGTCCGTGACGGATTGGAGTAATTTATGAAAATAAAATATATTCTCGTGGACATTGACGGAACTTTGACTTCCGTCAATACCAAACACGGATTGGAAAAATCCTATGCCGAACATTTTTATGACCTGATTGACAGCCGTCCTGAACTGCCGTGTGATGTGTGTATATCAAAAATACTGCCCCAATACGGCATAAAAATTGAGGATTACACCAAAAAAGTTCTCGCCGATATGTCTCAGCATACTTTTATCCGCCCCGATGCTCAGAGTTTTCTGCGCTGGTGTGTTGAAAACAGAAAAAATCTTTATACCGCCACAACAAATTCAAAATATATATCACTTTTGAAACTATCATGCGGCGGCTTCAAAGAAGAAGATTTTACAGGCTTTTTCGGCGGAGATGTTTTCAATGATCCTCTCGGCAAATTTTCCCCCGATTTCTATCCCTCAATACTCAAAGCTCTCAATTCCGACGGCTCCGATGTCGTGATGATCGGTGATGAGTGGATCCGTGATTCAGAACCCGCACACAAAGCAGGAATAAAATATACAATACATATTGATATAAATGCAAAGGAAGACTGCATAGAGAAAGAACCCGGCGCATTTATCGTCAATTCACTTGAATTTGCAAAGGATATTATCGCAAATGCCTGATTCTCATACTCATAAAACTGTAACTTCTCATGCAGTCAATATCACACGTCTTGCTGAAGCGGAAAATCTGATCAAAACTTATTGTCTCTATCCTGATTTATATTACGGCAAAGACAAAAATGATATAGAGCCGTATCTTTTTATGGATGGAGATGTAGGTTTTCATGACATTCCGCCAAGCTCTATCACTGAATTATATCAGTTCTGGATACCAGACGAAAATGGACAGCTGCACCGTGGACGTCAATACAAAAATGCAAGTTATCTTTTTACCGAAAAATGTTTTGCTTTTTACTTTGAAAATATAAAAAAAGCTGTTGCAGAAAAACGTATTGACGATGTAATGAAATTTACCGGCTGTCTGATACATCACATGCAGGATGCAACTTTCGGTCTGCATGTTCTTGAAGGTGCTTCCGGCGCAGATGTTTATACATTCAACAAACTTTCAGGTGTTGATTTCATGTCATATTTTTTTGAACTCAAACTGAAAGATGAATGGCAGCAGGAAAACGTATCCCCCATATATCTCGGAGATACGCCCGGAGAAGCGGCAATGAATCTTTGTTCTCAATATGTTATTCATAACAAAAAATCCTGCAATTCCCTTTTTGCCATTGCCGCCAACCGCATATCAAAAAATGATGACGCTATCCTTGATACAGAAACTTTCAATATGTATATGAGTTCAGTAAGTATTACATCTGCAATACTTTATACAGTTGGAGCATGGATAAATAATACCGTTTTTGAAAAAAAATCTTTGCCGCTCGTCGATATTATCCCCTATGAATCACCGCTCGGCGGAACCGGCAATTACCGTCTGAAGATGCTGCAAATTAATGAAAACGAACTGGAATTCGGAGTTCATTTTGAACAGAATATCATTTATCATATTGCAGAAAATGTATTTGAAAATTTCACTGCGGAATTGATTGCTCAAAACGTTAACAGCGTAAAAATAGAAGTAATAAATGACGGAAAAACAATAGATTCTTTTGAAATATCCGGCAATGAAAAGAAAAATATCAAAATTGAATCTCCACAGGGTGTATTCGGCTTGCGTACAAGCTCAACAAAACCGTCAGGCGCATTATTACTCCGAAACGGTCAATTCAACCGGAAGGATTGATATATGAAAAAATTTATAGCTATTCTGCTTCTATGCCTGTCTTATACCGCATTATTCAGCGGAGATTCATACATGCACCGGGCAGTAACAAGACATGCTGTAAAACTGTTGAAAGTCCCAAATGCTGAAAATCTCATAAAAACTTACTGTCTCTATCCTGATCGTTATTACGGAAAAAATCATAAAAAAATTGCCCCGTATCTTTATTTGGAAGGAGATGTAAGTTTTCACGATATTCCCTCAATCTCTCTTACAACTCTGTATCAAGCCTGGGTTCCATTTGAAAAAGGTCAGTTGCGCCGCAGCCGTAAATATAAAAATGAAAATTATCTTTTTGCAGAAAAATGCTTCAACTTTTACTTCTCAAACATAAAAAAAGCTATCGCGGAAAACCGTATTGATGATATGATGAAATTTACCGGCTGTCTGCTCCATCATCTGCAGGATGCAACTTTCGGTCTGCATGTCCTTGAAGGTGCTTCCGGTACAGATGTTTATACCTTAAATAAATTTTCAGGTACAGATATGATGATGGAGATAGCCAATCTCAGACCGGCAGAGGACTGGTTTAATATATCTGCTGAACCAACCTATCTCGGAAATACTGTACAGGAAGCAGTAATGCGGCTCTACTCTCAATATGTGAAATACAATAGAAATGCATGCAATGCTCTTTTTGCTATTGCCGCCAACCGTATTGGCGCCAATGATCCAAAAATCCTTGAACAAAATACCCGGAAAATGTATCTTAACTCTCTTTATGGCACACTGGATATACTTTATACCGTTCAGGCATGGCTCAACAAACAGAAAATACCGCAAAATCCACTGTCTCTCACAGATTTAACACCATACGAACCGCCGCTTTCCGGTTACGGCAAATACCGTCTGAAGATGCTGCAAATCCGCAATAACGAACTGGAATTCGGAGTTCATTTTGAACAGAATATCATTTACCATATTGCTGAAAATGTATTTGCAAACTTCACTGCTGACTTGATTGCTGAAAATGCCGGAACTGTTTCAGTAAACATTATAAACAATAATAAAGTCATTGACACATTCACCATATCCGGCAATGAAACAAAAAATATTAAAATAACTTCTCCATGCGGCGTATTCGGACTGCGTACAAGTTCAACAGCACCGCAAGGAGGTTTAATCATCAAAAATGGAAAATTCAACAGAAAGGAGTAATTTATGAAAAAATTTCTCACCATCGCAACCACAGTACTCTGTGCCATCTCCTTATACGGGGAAGAAATTAAACTCGGTACCGGATTCTCCCAAATCAAACTCGGCGAAAAATGTATTCCCGGCTGGATCGATCAGTACATCTCAAACCCCAATAACGGAGTAAGCTCCGTCATCAAAGACAAAGAGGGTAGACTGTTTTTCAATGTAAAATCAAGCAAAGAACCCACCTCATTTTACTGCAGCACCAAAACTCCAGCCAAACCCGGAGATATTCTCGTCTGCGCAGTCAGAGCCACCGGCAAAGGCAAAATTTCAATAGGCTGCTATGCCTTCGGAACCAACGGCAGATATTATCCCCTCCCCCGCCGTCAGCGTACCATTACCGTTAGTGAAACCGGAAAACTTTATCGCGTATTCATCACGCTTTCCGACAAAGGCCGTTACCCCCTCGGCACAATCAGCCCCGAATTTACCGTTGAAAAAGATTCCGATATAAATATCTATACTCTGGCATTCGCTCTCATACCCAAAAAAGAAGATACCGCAAATTCAAAAAAATAAAACCATAAATTATGGGGCTGCTGCAAATCTGCAAAAAAAGGTGAGCAACAGCCCCGTACTGCATCTGTTTTTCAGCAAACAGTAAGGACAAGTCCGATAACGATCATCAAAACTCCGATGACTTTCGGAACTGTAAACTTTTCATGCAGAAAAATAATTCCCATTGCCACGCCAAGCGGCAGACTCAACTGACGGAACGCCTGCAAATAACTGACATTGCTAACCATTCCCATCGCCCACAGCACCAATAAATATGCAATTCCGGTAAAAATACCCACCAGATACGGATTCAAGGTCTTCAAACACTTATTGAACAGGTCATTGCGTTCCTCTCTGATACCGAAAACTACCGGGAGAAGACATACACAAATCCCGGACTTTATCATAAAAAAGTAAATGCATGTCGTTACAAATGAAGAAGATGCGCTGTATTCCAAAAGTTTATTCAACGCCATACTGTCAGTGATCGTATAGCCGGTTGTACCGATGGCAGCCAACATTACAGGACCGCATATTGAACGCAAAAAATGTTTGAAATCAAATTCTTTCAAGGATTTTTGCGGCAAAACAAAACAGCCGGCGGCAACAACAGCCATTCCTGCAGTCGCCCAGAAATTCAAACTTTTGCCAATATGAAAAACTGAAGTTATGATCGCAACAAGCAGAACCGGCAATGCCCGCATCAGAGGATATGCAATGGAAATATCAATTTTTTTATACGATTTTGATAAACCTATACAATAAACGCTTTCAAAAAACGAACTGCCGATAAAACAAAGCCAGAATGTCAACGGCAATTCCCCCCACGGAATCTTCGCAACAAAAACAAACGGCAGCAGCAAAAACAACCCGAATGTTTCTGCCTGCCAGAAAAATGAGATCGACGGTCTGCTCGCCCGGCTTATGAAATTCCATGCGGCATGCATAAAAACCGAAATCAATATCAACAAAAAAGCATTCAATGTCATAAATATTTCTCCCAAAATAATGCTGACACCTAATATAACACTGATTATCAGTTTTTCAACCAAAATAAAAACTCAATAAAAGCCGAAAGCAAATAAAAAAAAACAAAAAAATCAGTTTAAAACTTGAAAAAAATAAAATGTGTGATAAAGTAACGGTGCA
>JAFVPG010000077.1 GCA_017505415.1 Lentisphaeria bacterium
GGCAAGAATAGCTATCATCGCGATAACAACCAGCAGTTCGATCAGCGTGAAATGACTCATAATATGCATTATGTTAAATTTCTTGAGGTTATTCTTTGTCATAATTCTTTCTCCTTTTTTTTCAATAATCTTTTTTTGAGGTTAATTTTGCTTTTTCAATTTAACATAATGCATATTATGAGTCATTTCACGCTGATCGAACTGCTGGTTGTTATCGCGATGATAGCTATTCTTGCCGGAATGTTGCTTCCTGCCTTGAACAAAGCCCGTGAAAGAGCCAGAAACATCAAATGTATCAACAATCTCAAGTCTATCAATACCGGAGTTCAATTTTATGCTGATACTTATGACGATTACCTGCTCCCGACAACTTATTGGGTATGGAACATTTCTGAAGTAATGTTCGGAGATAAAGAAAAAGCATATACCTCCAAAATTTTTGTCTGTCCGGTCACCGGAGATAAAAACGATTCAGCAAATGCAGGTATCCCCAAAAGCATAAATAATTATTCCCAGAATCCTTTCTGCGCCAGAGACGGTTACAGAAAATTGAGCAAAGTTCCATTCCCCTCTGATGCTGTTGTTATCGGTGACGGCGGTCGTACCGATTCCGGTACACGCTACTTGTGGGGAACAACTTCCAATACTTCTGAAGCTGTCGTCAATACTTATATGCCTTTCTCTCATAATATTCACGGAAAAGCAATAATCAATGTCGCTTTAGCTGCCGGCAATGCCACAGCAATGACTCAAACCGAAGCCATTCGTAAATATGGTACTCCAGAAAGACGCTGGCATGTTGATATTTTCGGTCTCGGCTATTGATTTTTGTACGGGCTGGAAAATGTGAGGTGAGTTTATGAATATATTGAAAACAACGTTTATTTCAGCATTTGCACTGCTGTCCGCCGGACTTTTCGGTGACGGCGGAGCAACGATGACTGTCCTGACCGAAAAACCGGTCATTGACGGCAGAATTGATGCCAAAAATGAATATAAATATGCAACGTCCATTACAAATTTTCTGCGCAATGACCGTAATGTTTATTCATTGTTCCGTACCCGTGTATGGATGGGATATGACAAAGAAAATATGTATTTTGCGTTTGAAATGGAGGATAACCGCCTATTGCATGCCAATAACAACAGTGCCAATTTCAAAGCAAAATTGAAAGGTCCATCTCAGAAAGTCTGGCAGGATGAATGTATGGAGATACGTCTGCTGCCTCCGTGGGCGAAGAAGGCAAAAGGATTTTCTCATTTTTATCTGGCATTCAATCCCAACGGAGCCACTCTCTCTGCCGCACCGGACGGATTTGATAAAAAATTTGAACTCAAATGCAAAGTTGCCGCCAGCCGTGGCGAAGGGTATTGGTACGCTGAAGCGGCAATCCCCTTTGCTGCACTCGGTATGCCGCAGAATTTCAAAGTTGAAGGCTCTGTCTGGAATTTCAACTTCACCCGTTTTGACTCGGAGAACGGCGGCAGTACATGGTGCAATCTTCCAGATGGACATCACAATAAAGCAAGCAATTTCGGCAGACTGTATTTCGGTGATATAAATTCTCCCGCCCTTAAAATTCCGGATTTCACTCAGAGCGGCATTCAGGATTTTACCGTTTTTACAGAACACAGAGGCGAAAGACTTCTCTGCTCCAGCTGGAATGAATCCTATTCCGCCACTGAACGTCCCAAACTTCATGGAATCGCCGATATCAGTGTTATTTCCAAAGGTTCAAGCAATTTCCGTATCCGTTCAACCCGCCTGACTCCGGCAGAAGACTTTATCTGGAACTGGAATTACACCACCCGTATCAAGCCCAGAACGATTTACCGCAATCCTCTGGTGCGTTTGAGCAAAGGTGCATCATTGGAACTTAGCAACGGCAAAGATGTCAAGTTCAATAACCGCAATATCAAAAATTCCGGTAATAAAGCTGTGATCGTACCCAATCACGGTGTAAATACTGTCAGTTTTGTCAGTGACGGCAATGTAAAACTTGTTTCACAAAGTTCATTCCCGATGGCTGAAAATCTCAGCAGAACTTTTGAAAAAGGTACTCATACTGTCAATTTCATGAATGCCGTTACCAAACTTGATATTCCCGGCGATGACAAAATGAACCTCAAACTTTCCGATGGACAGGCATATAAACTGCATTGGTGGGCAGGAGACGCTTACAAATATTTCGCCAAAGATTCCATTGAAAAAATCAGTTTGAATTTCATCATGCCTGAAGGGTTGGAAGTAACCGCTGCCGCCACTGATGAACGCCACCCGAACGGTTTCCCGGCATATCGCATGGCTCCTCACAGCAACATTTACAAAATCAATAAACATCCGATGACAATAAACGGTAAAAAATTCAACCGTTATGAAATATGGACCGATAAATTCAAACTCATCGGCAACGAAAATCCAATTTATTTCCCCTACCGTGTCGAATGTTTTATTCTGATAAAAGCCGACCGCAAAATTACCGGTGACAAAAGTTCATTTGCTTATTACACCGATGTTGTCAGCAAAAAAGGTCAATATACTGAATTGCCGAGCCCCCTTGCTGTCAATGTGCGTTCAAAAATCAAAGGTGTGCAGACCGGCAAAATTGCTCTGTATTATAAATCACGCGGCATCAAGGATGACGCTTTTGCTGAAAACTCTTTTGCCTTCCTCAAAGATATTGGCGTTGACCGTATTTTCTCTCTGATGTGCAATAATCCAATCAGTCAGAAATACAATATCGGCGGTATCGCTTTCGGTCAGCTCGAAACAACCGCAGTTGAACCCGACCGTATCGCTATGGCTGAAGTTTACAAGGCCTATCCCAAATCAAAAGCAAATCTTTTCGGCGGCAAATACCCCAATATGGTATATTTGAACCGTCACGATGAACCGTGGCCCTTGATAGACAAAGCAGTTGCTGAACTCCGGAAACGCAATCCGCTGCTGAAAGATTTTATGTGGGATTATGAATTTCCGGCATTTTCACGCTATGCGGATACCACTCCTGAAACTATGAAGATTTTTGCTGAAATTTATAAACTTCCTGAAATCCCGACTCAGGCGGTCGTTCAGCAGAAATATCTGAAACAGTGGAACGATTTCCGCTGCAAGGAACTCGGTGCTTTCTCCGCCAAACTCAAAAAAGTCCTTAATAAACACGGTTTTAATTTGATTTTCTACGGCGGCATGTCCAATGAAACAACCCGTTCACATTATTGTTACGATCCTCAATACATCACTGCCGATGAGTTTATGACTGTCAATCCGGTAAATGTTCAGGAAAATAAACACATGCATCAAATCGCACGCAGAAATAATGCAAAATTGAACTACGCTTCTCACCTTTGCACCATCGACCGTTCAGGCACCAAGCGCGGTGCGCTGCTGCGCCGCTCGATTCTGACTCGCAACGGCGGCCATTTGCTCTGGTATGAATTGGGACTTAATGCCGAAGACGCCAATGAAATTGCCATGCTGACTCTCATGATCAACAAATACGGTCATTTCTTTGAAACTGATAAAGCAACTGTCATTCTTCCCAAAGGCAATGTTATTGAAATGGCAGAAAAAAATGCCGCTCCGGCAAATATCGCTGAACGCATGCTCAATGACGGTTCTTACAAAACTGCCGCTATGACAGTTTTCAAAAAAGGCAGGGAATTTGTTGCTGTTATTATCAACCAAACCAAAAATCCCGTAACATTCAAGGTCTCTTTCCCTGAAGCCAACGGAAAAGTTCTTGAATATATTTCAGGCAGATTCATCACTCCTGAAGGACCGCATACATATAAAATACCTGTCGATGGTTCTGTATTATTCCACGGCAAACTCAAATAAGGATACTGTGAAATGAAATTGTTTGATTTAAGGGAAATGGAATATTCTGTTGCAACTGATGTTATCCATCCTGATGAATGGAAACTTGAACAGGGCGGTGACAAATACCGTCCCGGCAGGTGGCGTGATGAATTCACTCTGCTGACTGCAACTGAAGAATGGGAATCACAGGTTGCAACATTTCCGTCATCACTGGTCAAACATGATGATGTGTGGCGTCTTTATTATCATTATGCACCGACTGACAAATCGCGCGGATATTCGCTCGCATTGGCAGAATATCAGGGTGACGGCAGTGTGAAAAAATATCCATGTGCAGTAAATTGCGACGGTTATTTTTCCTTGCAGGGAGTGCCGGACAGCTGTGAACCCATGCAGGCAAATGTTTTCAAACTTGAAGAAAATCTTTACCGCATGTATTTCTGGTGTCACGACCATCCGGCGACCTGCCGTTTCCTGATTGCAGAAAGTCCAAACGGCAGAAATTTCAAAGTTACTCACAGACCCGCTATTTATCATTACAATAATAATGAAGAGGGCAGATCCGGTAAAATTTCCGAATGGCTCCGTACCAATGACGCAACCACAGTCTACCGTATGCCGGATGGTTCATGGGAATTGTATACTGCCTGTTTCATTTTCAGTCATGAGGGAGAGCCACGTTTTATGCGTCATGATGTCGGCACCGGTTCACTTGGTGCGATCCGTCTGGTACAGCGTTTTACCAGTCCTGACGGTATTGATTGGAATCGCAAGCCGCGACTTATTGCCGTTCCGGATGAGAACGATATTCCGGCACAGCAGTTTTACGGGATAACGGTATCTCCGTTTTGTAATGGATTGCGTTACGGAGTGCTTTCTCATTACAACGCCGATGAGCAGACAAATGATTTTGAAAATGTCATATCCCGCGACTCAATCAGATGGGAACGTCACTGCCGTGAAGCCGCACTTGAACGTACGGAAGGAATTTACGGTTTGTATCCCGCACACAATTTTCTGACTGCTGATGACGGCAGATTGTATCTGCTGCATGTGAAATACAACTGCACTCACAATCACAAAATCATTACTGGTGGTAAAATTGAGCCGGTAAATGTGATTTCATCCATTGATCCTTTGAAATATGTTATCCGTGAAATCAATGGTTCTGCAATTACTCCGCCGTGGCGTTTCAAGGGAAAAACCGCAACTTTGCCGGTAACTCCCGGCAACTCAACAAAAGTCGAATTACTTGACGTTTTTGGCGAAAAACCGCAGGAATTGACTTTTTCCCGGCATGCAGACGGGATCGTTGTAAATCTGCCCGAATTGGAAGTAACTTACGGCAGATTCCGTGTCAGCGGCGATTTTGAAATCTTTTCAGGTAAAATTACTGAATTTGAATAGAATAACAAATAGAAAAAAGGTGCAAATCATGAAAGAATGGAACATCGAAAAATCTCTCGCCCTGCAGGAAAAAGCCGCCGCATTGATCCCCGGTATGACTCAACTGCTCTCCAAACGCCCCGACATGTACAGCCGCGGTGTTTGGCCGACTTATTTCAAAAAAGCCAAAGGTGTGCGTGTTATTGACCTCGATGATAATGAGTATATTGATTGCAGTATCGGCGGTATTGGCGCAACTGTTCTCGGTTATGCCGATGATGAAATCAATGAAAAAGTAAAAGCAGTCATTGATGACGGCAGTGCTTCCACTCTCAATCCTCCTGAAGAAGTCGCTCTCGCTGAAAAACTTATTGAACTGCATCCATGGGCAGAAATGGCACGTTTCTGCCGTTCCGGCGGTGAGGCAATGTCGGTGGCTGTGCGTATTGCCCGTACTTATACCGGCAAAGGTACTGTTCTTTTTTGCGGTTATCACGGTTGGACAGACTGGTATCTTGCCGCAAACCTTGCCAGAGAGGGTGCATTGGATCAAATGTGGATCGCAGGACTTTCTCCCAACGGTCTGCCCAAAGGTCTTGCAGGTACTGCACTTCCTTTCATATTCAACGATGTTGAATCTTTTAAGAACGCAGTTAAAGAAGCCGGTGATGATCTCGCCGCTATCGTCCTTGAACCGCAGCGCAATTATGTTGTTGAAAAAGACTTTATGGATGTTATTCACCAAACAGCCAGAGCAAATGATGTTCCTTTGATCGTCGATGAAATCACTGCGGCTTTCCGTGTCTGCAACGGCGGCGCACATCTGGTGCTTGGCTGGCAGCCGGATATTGCAGTTTTTGCCAAATCTCTCGGTAACGGGTATCCGATTTCTGCAATTATCGGCAAAGGCAAAGTAATGAGTGCCGCTCAGGATGCTTTCATCACATCAACCAACTGGACTGAACGTATCGGACCGACTGCCGCATTGGCTATGATTGAAAAATTCATCCGCTGTGACGCTTCAAAGCACATGGTTGAAATTGCTTCTCGTGTAAAAAACGGCTGGAAAGAGTTTGCTGACAAATATAATCTTGAAATGCATATCGGCGGAATCGTGCCGCTGCTGCATTTTTCATTTGAAAAAGACAACAGTGGGAACAAGGCATTTTTTATTCAGGAAATGCTGAAAAGGGGGTTCCTTGCCAGCAACGCTTTTTATGCAATGTATGCTCACAGTCATGAAGATATTGACAAATATCTTGCCGCATGTGATGAAGTTTTCGGCATGCTTGCCAAACTTATTGCTGAAGGTAAAGTAGCAGAAAAACTTATCGGCAAACCCGCCGGTGTCGGTTTCGCCCGTATAAATTAAGTTGGGAGAAATTGAAATGCCTGAATATGAAATTATGACCGATTTTGACCGGGAAATCTGGTATGAGGAACTTGAAGACTTTGTTCCGAAAAAAATATTTGATGCTCATACACATTTGTGGGATAATAAATTCTGTCCCTCAAATACAACATGGATGAATACTGATTTTGCAAAACTTGACAAATTTTCAAAAGAAATTTTCCCCGGCCGTGAAATCGGTTATATGCTGCTCGGTACTCCGACTGTCGGACTGGATATTGACAATTATCACAAATTTATGGCAGATGAGATTGACAAATCTCCTGACAAAGTCGGAAGTACCATCGTCACTCCGCAAATGACTGCAGATTATCTTGCAAAGGTGATTGACAAATATCATTTCACCGGTTTGAAGCCGTACAGACTTTTTGCAGAAGATCCGGCAAACTGCAACATCAGAGATTATCTGCCGGAATGTCTGATCGAAGTTGCAGATGAGAAAAAACTTTGCATTACCATGCACATGTCACGCTTTGACGGAATAGGCGATGCTGAAAATCTCGCAGACTTTAAGTATTTTACTTCAAAATACAAAAATGTCCGATGGATTCTGGCGCATTGTGCCAGAGCTTTCAATCCTTATACGCTTGAGAGAAATATTTTTGAACTCAGAGATATGCCGAATCTGTATTATGATCTTTCTGCTGTCTGTGATGCCAGAAGTCATTATTTGCTGTTCAAACATGAAAATCTCTCCCGCATAATGTTCGGAACTGACAATGTCGATGCAGGCGGCGTACATGCTAAATATATAACCTGGGGCAAGGGCTGGCAGTATTTCAAAGGTATGGATGTGCCGCATTGCCGCAAAGAGGTGACTTTTGTTTGTTATGAAAGTTTGCGCAGTATCAAACAGGCGGCGGATATGGCTGGTTTGAATGAAGATGATATAAAAGATATATTCTTCAATAATGCCAAGGACTTTTTCGGCTTGCAGGATAATTGACAGAATCAGGAATTGCCGCCACATGGGCAGTATTGAGCAGTATTGAAATTCAGAATGGACGGTATTTCCATTGTTCAACCGGAGGAACGGGAAAAGGATAAAACTTTTTTAACGTCTGATAAAATGCTCTTGAGTGGTTCATGTGTATCCGGTGGGCGAGTTCGTGACAGATCGTATGGCGGATGAAATTTTCAGGACACATTACAAGGTGCCATGCGAAATTTATATCGCCTTTTGAATTGCATGAACCCCAGCGTTTTTCAGCATTTTTAATACGGATATTCCCGATTGTCAAGCCGAAATCTGCGGCATATTGACGGCACAGAGGAACTATGAAGTTTTCGGCAAGGCGCAGGTATATTTTTTTCAATTCACGTTTGTTCAGTTCAGGACTGTGAGTTGAAACATAAAAATTTTCTCCGTCAAAGCGGGAAGAAGTTCCCTGTATCAGCGGGTATTGTCTGCCGAGATAAAAAAAACTGTCTCCGATTTCAAAGGTATGGACAGTCAGCTGTTTTTGTAAATTATTCTGCTGTTTCTGAATCCAATCCGCATGCGAATTGATAAATGGAATAAAGGTTGAAACAGATTTTTTTGCCGCAAACGGCAGTTTCAGAATCGTACAGACCTGATTTTCAATAATTGTCACCCCGATTGCCGCACGGGTACGGCGTGGAGAGAATTCTATGGTAATTTCTCCCAGTTCGGGGTGATGGTATATTTCAGATGTTTTTGAGTTCAGCAAGTCGGGAAACCGCAGTTATTTTTGAGGAATTTACCGGCAAGGTCGACCCATGTTGATACATTAGGAACTTTATATCCGATTCCGAGACCATGGCCGCCTTCAGGATAAATATGGAGTTCGCATTTGCGTTTTTTTGCCCACATCGCTTTTGCAAAAGCGATTGAATTTTCAACCGGGACCCCGGCATCGGCAGCAGTATGCCAAACGAATGCCGGAGGAGTATTTTCAGTTACCAGATTCTGACAGCACCACTGAATTTTTTCTTCGGTAATTTCTTCTGTGCCGAAAAGATTGTTGCCGCTGCCGACATGTCCGAATTCAGGGCAAATATCAATAACCGGATAGCATAGTATCATTGCATTCGGCGCAGAAGGCTGTTCGTCGATTTCATCAACTTTGTCAAATGGTATTTTATCGGCGGCAGTACCGCATGAGGCGCAGAGATGACCTCCGGCAGAGAAGCCGAGAATTGCGATTTTATCAGGATCGACTTCCCATGCTTTTGCATTGGCACGGATGGTGCGGATCGCTCGCAGAACGTCCTGCTGGGGGGCGGGGAAACGGTTGGGGGCAGTACGGTAATGAACTACGAAAGCATGAAATCCCATATTGTTGAATTGAGCAGCGATAAGACCTCCTTCATGTTCAGCAAGATTGGAATAACCGCCACCGGGCATGACAACTACTGCACCAAGTGCTTTGCCCTGCGAATTCTGCAGAAAAACATCAAGGGTGGGACGGAGGATCGTCGCATCTGAGCGGACAGTGTTGATACTGGTATCATCATAGAGAAACATAATAAATATCCTTTTTTATATTGTTAACATTCCCGGCATTTGACACCGATGGAGGTAAGTTTTGAGAGCAGATTTTCATAACCGCGGTAAATCACTTCAATATTATTGATGGTACTTTCTCCTTTGGCACATGTGGCGGCGATGATCATTGCCATACCTGCACGTATGTCGGGACTCGGCAGAGTCATGCCGTGCAGCGGAGAAATCCCTGAAATCACCACCCGGTGCGGATCGCATACGACTGCATTGGCTCCCATGGCTATCAGGCGGTCAACGAAATATATGCGTGATTCAAACATTTTTTCAAAAAATAGAACAGTTCCCTGTGTCTGAGTCGCGGCAACAATGGTACAGCTCATCATATCAGATGGATATTGCGGCCATGTACCATCGGAAATACAGGGAATTTGACCGTCAAAATCTTTTTTGACCTGCGGCTGTTGTCCGCCCGGAAAAATCAGTGTGTCATGAGTAAGAGTCATTTTGAAACCAAGACGTTCAAAAACACGGCGGGTCATCCAGAAATGACGTGGAGTGATCCCTTCGATTTTTATATCACCTCCGTTTGCGGCGGCAAGAGCAAGGAAGCTTCCTCCTTCAATATGGTCGCCGGAAACTGTATATTTACAGCCGTGCAGAGTTGAAACTCCATCAATGGTGATGACGTTCCCGCCGTGACCTGAAATCCTGCCGCCCATGGCATTCAGAAAATCGGCAAGATCTGCAACATGCGGTTCACAGGCGGCATTGTACAGAGTTGTTCTGCCTTCGGCACATACTGCCGCCATGAGTATCTGTTCAGTAGCAGTTACGCTGGCTTCGTCAAGGAAAAGTTCTCTGCCATGCAGTCCGTTGGGAGCTTCAAAAATATATGCCTCTTCGGAATTAAGTGTGCTGCCGAGAGTTTTCAAGCCGTAAATATGTCCGTCAAGACGGCGTCTGCCGATGACATCACCTCCCGGCGGATATACAGTGGCTTTGCCGAAGCGTACAAGAAGCGGTGCGGCATAAAGTATGGAAGTACGGTTTTTGGAACAGAGTTCACGTGGAATGACTGCCGTATTTGCTGAAGCGGCAGAAAGTGAAAGAATATTGTTCTGAAATTCAAATTTACCGCCGAGAGCGGCAAATATTTCAAGCATTGAACGGACATCAAGAATATCCGGAACATTGCAGAGAGTTATTTCTTCATCACAGAGCATTGCGGCGGCGATCATTGGCAGAATTGCATTTTTGTTGCCGCTTAATTTCACAATTCCTGAAATGGGGGATTTTCCTTCGATTTTAATTGCACTCATAAAAATTCTCCTTGTATTTAAGGTACTTTATCACATGTTTTATTTTTTGCAATATCAATAATTGAAATAAAATGCGAAAAAAAATTGCAAC
>JAFVPG010000078.1 GCA_017505415.1 Lentisphaeria bacterium
CATGGCAAACGGGACAAATCATTTTTCCGTCATTGATTGAAGGGTTATCCTCTTTTGCAGGAGCAGAAGCTGCTGCGGGGGGAGCGGGCTTCTTATTCTTCTTACAGTCAATAATACCGAGTTTGCAAAGGTGTTCTTCGATAACGTAACCGATTTCAGCAGCCATTGATGGGATGTATTTACCTTTTTTGAAATAACCGCCGTTGGGATCATAAACGCTCTTCAACTCATCAACGAGAAAAGTCGGACGGGGATCGTTACGGAAAACGGCAGAGATGAGTCGGCTCATGGCAACGATCCAGGAGAAATGCTGAAGGTTCTTGGTATTGATAAAAAGTTCGTAAGGTCTGAACTGACCGTCTTTCTGGAAATCATTGATAGTGATATAGAAAGCATCAGGAGACTGCGGAGTTTTGATTTTGTAAGTATTACCGGAGAGTTCTTCAGGGCGTTTATCCATTTCAGCGAGACTGACGACAGTTTTCTTTTCTTCCTTTTTCTCCTCTTTCTTTTTATCTTCATCGCGAACGAGAACGCCGGTGATATGTTCGGAGGGGCGGAATGTGGTGCAGCCTTTCAACCCTTTTTCGTAAGCGAGCATGTAGATATTTTTGAAATCTTCAAAAGGATAGTCGCCGGGGACATTGATAGTCTTGGAAATGGAGCTGTCGACATACTGCTGAAGTTTGGCCTGAATTTCAAGATGTTCAACAGGAGTTACAGTACCGGAATGAACGAAGTAATCAGGCAAATCTTTGGGTTCGACTTTTTCTTTGCCGACAAATTCACAATATTTGCGGTAAGCGGCATCGTCAATACGGACTTCAGTGACATCATTTTCATCAGAATTGCGGATTTTGCGGGTGTAGCTGAAAGCGAAAACCGGTTCAAGACCGCTGGAAACATTGCCGGCAAGCAAGCTGA
Source organism: Lentisphaeria bacterium (assembly GCA_017505415.1). Classification (GTDB taxonomy): domain Bacteria; phylum Verrucomicrobiota; class Lentisphaeria; order Victivallales; family Victivallaceae; genus RGIG5270. The sequence goes on from JAFVPG010000078.1 coordinate 925, forward strand.
TAGTACCGGTAGGAGCAATTGAAGTCAAATGAGAGTTGCGGATACCGTACTTCATAATTCCGTCACGAATATCCTGCGGCAGAGTCTGAATGAATTTCCCTGCGCAGTATTTTGCTTTATCAAGCATTTCAAATGCGCCTTTTTCCTGAGCGAGTTCAATACTTGCACGATAAGCTGCACAGGTGATGCGTTCCATGATCTTGCCTGCAAGTTCAATAGATTCTGCAGAACCATATTTGATACCCATGAAAATAAACGCATCAGCAAGCCCGGTAATCCCGATACCCATACGGCGTTTTGAAAGAGCTTCTTTTTTCTGCTGCGGCAAGGGATAATTGCTCTGATTGATAACATTATCAAGCATGCGTACAGCAATCGGAACAACTTCATCAATACGTTCAAAATTAAATTCAGCTTCAGCAGTAAAAGGATTCTTGATAAATTTAGTCAGATTGACTGAACCGAGAAGACATGCACCATAAGGAGGCAGCGGCTGTTCACCGCAGGGATTAGTGGCACAGATTTCTTCACAGTAATAGAGGTTGTTCATCTGATTGATTCTGTCAATAAGGATAAATCCGGGTTCAGCATAGTCATAAGTAGACTGCATGATAGTATCCCAGAGTTTTTTGGCTTTGACTGTTTTCATGACCTGACCGTTGAATTTGAGATCCCAGTCGGCATCATTCTGAACAGCTTTGATAAAGTCTTCTGTGATAGCAACTGAAAGATTGAACATCTGAAGCTGGCTGTTATGACGTTTGGCAGCGATAAACTCTTCAATATCAGGATGATCACAACGCATGACACCCATCTGGGCACCACGGCGCTGCCCTGCACTCATAATAGTACGGCAGGTTGAATCAAGCACCTGCATAAAGCTGATGGGCCCGGAAGATTGAGCTTCACAACCGCGGATATTGCATCCTTTTGGGCGGATAGTGGAAAAGTCAAAACCGACACCGCCCCCCTGTTTCTGGGTCATCGCGGAATCTTTAACGGTATCAAAAATGCCTTCAATAGAGTCTTTGATCTTGTTCATGACATAGCAATTGAACATAGTAACTTCGCTGCGCTTGGTACCGGCATTGGCAATGATACGTCCACCGGGAATAAATTCAAGGTTGCAGAGAATCTCTTCAAATTTCTTCTGATAGAAAACTTTTTTACTTTCTCCGGCGGCGATAGCCTTTGCGACACGTTTCATAGTCGCTTCGATGCTTTCATCAGCGGGAATCCCCTCTTCTTCACTACCCTGATAGCGGTACTTGCGTGACCAGATATCCTCAGATATCGAATACATTTTTACCCTTTCCTTTCTCTTTTTAGGATTAAAATATTGTATAATATTGAAAATAAATAACTTGCAGATATTTCACCATATATTGTGTGCTTTTTTTATTAAAAACCACAATATATTGTACTATCACAATATATCATTTTTTAAAAATTTCAAATAAAAAAGTAAAAAAAAACGGATTTTTTCTCTTTTTGAGGATGCCCTCAACAAACGTCCGTTCTCTTGCAAACAGTACGCATTTACAATAACGAACGTGCTTTTCATTTGCCGCCCCCCGGCACTCCCCCTGCCCCCACTTTCTTTCGCAAGGAGCGACTGTCCAGTCGGTTTAACTGTTGACAAAGAAAGCAGTC
>JAFVPG010000079.1 GCA_017505415.1 Lentisphaeria bacterium
ACACGTATTTTGACACCTGCCTATTATCCTTTGGATACAGGGTATCTTTACGGATTGAGAATGGGGACTTTCGGATTTCACGATCAGGATATGATGACGGCAAACCATGCACTTTACCGTATTTTCCCCGGTAAAATTTATGCAAAAACTCACCCTGAATATTACAGTGTTTCAGCCAGCGGAAAAAGTTATGCGCCAACTGACGGCAACGCTGTTTTCTGGCAGTTGTGTCTCTCCAATCCTGATGTCAAAAAAATCGTTGCCAAACATCTTGATATAAATATGCAAAGAGGCTATCTGGTAACAAGTCTCAATCCGAATGACAGCATGAATTACTGTGCCTGTTCAGAATGCGCCAAAAAACAGCCTCTCCGAAAAGAAAAACAATGCTATACCGATGCATTTACTTCATGGGTTGCAGAAGTTTCTGCTGATGCCGCCAAGAAATATCCCGGCAAATATGTCGGAATGCTTGCTTACGGCGGCACAACTCATGCGCCTTTGAAAAAAATCCCGAATAATATTTTTGTCGGTTTTACCCCTGATGTTGCCCAGCACTATGATAAAACATTTCAGGAATCAGAACTGAAAAATATCCGTGACTGGTACGCAAAAACTGACGGCACCAATCCTTTCGGCTGGCACAGTTATGTCGGTTCATGCCAAATTGCTCCGGCATATTTCCCGCATCTTTTCGGTAATACATTGAAAGATTTTTACTATAAATACAATTTCCGTTCATTTTTCAGTGACGGCTTCGGACTGCCCATATTCAATGAGCCGCAGAATTATGTGCTTTGCCGTCTTTTGTGGGACCCATCACTTGATATTGATGCGCTGCTCAATGAATATTTCAATTCTCTTTACGGGAAAGGCGGTAAGGCTGTCAAAGCACTTTATGACCAGCTTGAAAAAAGTTATACCCGTCCGCGCAAAGGCGGCAGATGGCTGAAAAATCACAGCACGCTTGAAGCATTCAATATGTACAATGCAGAGGACCTTGCCAGCTTCCGCAAGTTGCAGAAATCAGCAAGAATTGCAGTAAAAGGAAATGCCGATGCCGAAAAACGCCTAAATTATATTTTCAGCAAAATGGATATAATTTTCAACTATATGGAAATTTATCTCAAAGCATCGCAGCTTGCTGACGGTAAAGCAAATGCAAAAGATATTGAATACTGTATAAATTCTCTCGACTCTCTGGAAAAAGATTATCAAAAACACATACGGCAAGACGCAACTCTGGCTCAATACGCTATCCGTACTTATATAAAAAACAGCGATTATACCCGCCATGTGCGTGAATTTTTTAATCGTTATGTCAGCCATCATATTGCTGCCGCTCTCGTAAAACTTGCAAAATCTGAACCTTCAGAATTTGCACGTCTGCGCAAACTCTATGAAACAGATAATATAAAATCTGCCTCATTGAAATTACAAATCCGCGAAGCCGCTGTCCGCGAAAATCTGCTGATGAATCCAGACTTTGAAGAAGCCGGTAAAGAATCCCCCAAAGGAATTGACTGGAAAAGCAGCGGAATCAAAAACTGGGCATATTTCACTCAATCAACTCTTTCAATTCCGGGAATTTCACAGAAATTTTCATATTCCGGCGACAGCTGTGCTTCTATAAGCGGTGCTTCCGGTGTTTTGCTGCAATATGCAAATCTGGATTTTTCTGACAGCAACCGCCTTTTCCGCTGTGATGTGTACGCCGCTGTAGATAAGGCAGCAAATAATGCTTCTCTGACTGTCGCCTGGGGAAACAAAAAAGGACGCATGTATCTGGCAGGGACATACAACGCTTCTGTAAAACTTGTTCCCGGTAAATGGCATCATCTTGAAATAATTGCAGAAGCTCCCAAAGACGCAACTCATGCAATTATTCATTTGAATGGTACAATAAATGATGGAGGACACGTATTTTTTGATAAAGCAGCTTTCCGTAAAATCATTTTCCGTAAATAAAGGTATTTGATTTATGTTTGAAAATTTTGATAACTATATTGAAAAATATTTTATTGACCCGCACGGCATAGTCTATACCGAGATAGACAGCAGAACGTTGAAAGTTCTTGAAAATAAAATGTTCAAAGAATATCCTTCGACACCTTTTGAAGAGCCTTCAACGGTAAAATTTCAACTGCCAAGCAATAATGACAGAACATATTGGGAAAAAGATACTTTCATGCCTGCTGAATTCTGGAGTTATGAAAATTGCGGGATGTGTACCGGTGCATATCTGAATGCCTTATGCTCCGCTATGCGTAATCCGGCAACTGACACCCCGGAAATACGCCGCAGAGCAAAACGTACATTTGATGCCCAACAGTATATTTTCCAAATAGGAAGCAAACTTGAATTCGGATTTTTCCCGAAAATATGGGGAGGAAAATTCAGTCATCAGACAAGTACTGACCAAATGCTTTATACCATGCATTCATTACACAATTATTATCCTTTTGCATCAGATAAAGATAAATTAAAAATCAAAAAATACATTATCGCTATGGCAGATTTCTGGTGGAAAAGAAATTACACTATGACATGGTACAATCTGGTCGATATGAAATGGCCAAGACTCCGTTTCCCCTCATTTCTGATGATGGCATATAAATATTCCGGTGACGAAAAATACCGTACCGAAGCATTGCGTATTCTCGATGAAGAACCGGATAACATTGTTGAGCATGCAGTCAAAGCCCCATTCCTGATAAATGTGGCAGATACATTAAGCATGGATGCCATGAATATTGAAATGATGACTAAATTTTCTCCGCTGCCGGAAAAATACTGCAAAATCATGCTTGCCGGTTTGAAAGAACAATGGTATCATAAAATAAAAACTCTAACACCTGACGGCTATTTTTATAACCGCATGGATTACGATCTGAAAACCGGAATTGCAACACCCCGGAAAAAAGACTGTACCCGTTCTGCATGGAGTACAATGATAGTACGCAGCGGATTGCTGATTTCCCGTTTCATCCCGGAAATAAGACCGCAGGCAATCGAGCTTGCTGAACACGTTCTAAAGCAGTTGAAATTTGAAAATATGTACTATTGTCATCCGGAGGACGCAGACGAGTTTGAAAAGCCGTACCAATTCAAGACCCGTTTTTTGAGCGGCGATGCGATAACCAATCGTCAATGGACATATTATCTGTTGGCAGAATACAAATCTAAAATATCTTAATTCAGGAAATATAAAAATGGATCATATAAAAATCTGGCGCAGTCCGGAAAGTAAATTCGGTATATTATCAGAAAAAAATGATGATTTACAAGATGAAACTTTTCTTGCCCAATATGCTTATACTGATGAAGTTTTAGAGAAAATTGCCGCTGACGGGTTCAACGGTATTTGGATTCACGGACAACTTCACAATATTATAAAAACTTCACATTTTACGGAATTTGCCCCCAATTCAGAAAAACATATTCAATCAATCAAAACTATCTGCAGCCGAGCAGCCAAATATGGTATCAAAGTTTATATTTATATGCAGCCGCCAAGGGGAGTTTCTGTTTGTGAAAAAAATTTCTGGCAGAACTATGCTGATTATGCCGGACAACAGTTAAAATTTTGCGGTGATGACGGCAAAAAGTTTGAAATAAACTGCCTCTGTACATCAACAAAATATGTTCAGGATTATCTGTATGAAGCATTCGCCAATCTTGCATCTGCGCTTCCTGAACTGGGCGGAGTTATAATTATTTCTGCTTCTGAATATCCGGCACATTGTTATTCAAAACGCAATTTCAAGCCGGGTTCAAACAAAAAACGTAAAATGCAGATGGATTTTGTGCCGACAGATTGTCACAGATGCAGTCAGCGTGAACCGGAGGAAGTTGTCGTTGAACTCCTGAATATTATCCGCAACGGTGTCCGCAGTGTTTCAAAAGATTTTAAACTCATTTTCTGGAACTGGTCATGGACAATGTATCTTGATCCGCCATGTGAAGAAATCATTTCAAAACTGCCGCAGGATTGTATTCTGCTGGTTGATTTTGAACGCGGCGGATATAGTGAGGACGGAACATTCATCAATGAATATTCTCTTGCGTATTCCGGACCGTCGGAACAGTTTCTGGATTCAATGAATGCTGCAAAAAAATACGGTATTGAAGTCATGGCAAAACTTCAGCTCGGAACGACTCATGAAATCGCTACCGTCCGCAGTCTGCCTTTGCTCGGCAATCTTTTCAGAAAAATCAGATTTATGCAGGAAAATAATATTTCAGGTTTCATGGGGTGCTGGAATTTCGGCAATTTAAGTTCAGCCAATACAGCGGCAGTAAATTTTTTCATGAATCTTGATAAATCAACTACGGAAAATGAAGCTCTTACAAAATTTGCCGAATACTATTTTCCCGGCTGCAATGCACAAAAATGTGTTCAGGCATGGCAATTATTTACTGAAGCAATGCAAAAATATCCGTTCTGTGTGCCATTTCTTTACAATGGTATAATCAATCATTCACTCGGTCTTCTGCCGCCGCCCGGCAAAGTCAGCGAAAAAACCGTCGGCAGATCATGGCTGCCGGATGAACGCGGAGATGATTACCGCGAATCAGTCACAGACATTTTTCCGCTTGAAAAAATTATTGATAACTTAAACGATATTGCTGAAAAATGGAACAACGGAATGGAGCTGCTCGCAGAAGGTATCGGCAGTCTTGACAACGTAAATGCCAAAATCGAATACGGAAATGCTTTTATTATCGGCAGGATTTTTTCTGCGGCAGCCAATCTTTACAGCATTTATAAATTAAAACTCAACTGGAACGAAAATTCCATTAAGGAATATAGCAATTTAGCAAATAAACACAAAAATATACTGAAAGAGGCATTGCCTTATGTCAAGCAAGACTCTGCGCAAGGTTTTCATATAGAAGGGCAATTTTATTCATTTTCACCTGAAATCATGGAAAAAATCATCAATTCATAAAAGAAAATCAGGTTCTTTGCGTTTGGTGTAATGCCAGTTGCGGATGATTGATTTTTTGAACCGATAATACTCCCGGTATGCATCCACAATATCGGGAGTTTCTGTTGCAAAATCTTTGAAATTACGGAAAAAACTCCAGTCTTCATGCTCTGACGGAACAAAAAGTTTTTCAAAATATACTTCCGCCAAATCATAATATTTATGTTTTTTCTCAAAACGGTACAGAAATTCATTCTGCAATGCCCAATTATAATACAAGGTATAATTTATTTTTGCGGTACTCTGCAATGCTCTGATTACCGGATGATTGATATTGTATATTGCAGGCATGTTTTCAGACAATAAATTCCCGTTTATGACCATTACTGCGGAAAGTATCTGTGCCGTTTCCAGACACATTTTGCGTACATGCACATCTGCAAGCATTTCGACTGCTCTGTACGGATTTCTGTCAAGTATGAATAACTGCATATTTCCTCCATGCAGTCAATATATACTGAACAGACATCAAAAAAAGTCAAAATACAATAAAAAATATTTTATATCAACAGTTTTTATTCCGTTTCTCCAAGCAGATGTTCCGGAGAAAAAACAATACTGTCACAATCCAGTTTTTCAAGTTCCAGCACAATTATCTCATTTCTGCCTTTTTTCAATACAGGAGACGGAATATAGAGAGTTTCCGTAGGACCGATGTTCCAGTAACGACCGAGATTGAAACCATTTACCCAAATCAGACCTTTCGTTCCCGGACGTTTGACAAAAGCCTCTCCGATCTCATCAACTTCAAATTCTGCAAAGTGAAAAACCGCCGGAACATCATTGAATTTTGCAAATTCAAGTCTGCTCAAATCTGCCATCGGCAACAAATTGTAATCCCAGTTTACCAGTTTCTGCTGTCCGATGGAAACGCAATTTACGATACCTTTAAAATCTTTGCCGACATAAGTCCCATAATTTTTTCTGCCGCAATTTTCAACAATAATATCAATTACAGCCCCCTCTTTGCCGATTGAAGGAAGTTCAAAATAATTTCTGCCGTCATCACGCATGCGATGTCCCATGTACTTGCCGTCAAGCCACACCATCGCATAATCATTGACTTCAAAAAGGTTGAGCGTTTCCATTCCGTAATCAAATCCCGGCAATACAGGCATGGGGCCATCTATACGGGTACGATAATGAATAAAACCGAAATTCTCTCCAAGTTTCTCCATCGTAGGCGGTACAACTGCATGTCCATGCAAAGTACAAATATTTGCAATATTATCAAGCAATACGGCACTGCCGGAAAATTTCACATTTGCAGGACATATTTTTTTTACCTGTTTTATGGATTTTATTGCCGGATTATTTGAATATTTTGCAATAATCTTCTGACATGATTCAAATTTGTATGAAGCATCACCATATTCATTCAATGGACAATCATAGTCATAACTTGTAACTGTCGGAATATATTCATCACGGAATGTTCCGTTTGCGCCATTGGTAAAACCGAAGTTTGTACCGCCGTGAAACATATAAAAATTGACATGCGCCCCGGATGCGAGCATTTTTTCAAATACTTCCGCTGCTCCGCCGGGTTCAGTTCCTGCTCCTCTGGTGTGATGCTTACCACCCCAATGATCAAACCAGCCGTTCCAGAATTCCATACACATTTTCGGAGAATCAGGACTGAATGTCTTCAGATTGGCAAAAGCCTTTTCCGGTTCACCACCGAAATTTACAGCAGTCAGAATATCCGGCAGAGAGCCGCCAAGCAAAAAATGTCCACCCGGTCCATCTGATGTTGCCAATGGGACATCAATTCCATGTTTCCTGTACAAATCTGCAATATACTGCATATATTTATGGTCATTACCGTATGATCCGTATTCGTTTTCAACCTGCATCATAATAACAGGACCGCCGTTACTGTAAAGTTTCGGCGTGATTTTCGGCAGCAGAACATCAAAATAATCAGTCAAAGCCTTGATGTAAACTTCATTCATACACCGAAGCGACACGCCATCAAGTCCGGATACCCATGCCGGAATTCCGCCGTTATCCCATTCAGCACAAATATACGGACCAGGCCGCAAAATCATTTTCAAATTGCGTTCATGCACCTTGTCAATGAATTTTTCAAAATCACAAATTCCTTCAAAACAGAACTCCCCGCGATGCGGTTCATGGATATTCCACGGAATATAAGTTTCAATACAGTTCAAACCGAAAGCAACTGCTTTATCAAGTCTGTCGTCCCATAAATCCGGATGAATACGGAAATAATGGATTGCTCCTGAAATTATCTGTATTGATTTACCATCAATTTTTATATCGTCATTTTTGATTTCAATTTTTTTCATTTTCTCTCCTAAAAAGTATAGAAAATATCAATGCAACCGCCAGCAGTAACGGATAATAAAGAGAAATAACCAAGCTGAGAGACGGCACATTCACCCCAGCCCCTTTGGCAATGCCTATGGCAATAAGTATTTGTGCTCCGTATGGGATTAATCCCTGAACTGTACATGAAGTCGTATCAAGAATGCTGGCGATACGCTTCGGATCACATTTATATTTATCAGAAAGCATTTTGGCAATCGGTCCGGCAACAACGATAGCAACCGTATTATTAGCGGTGAAAAGATTGACTGCCGCAGACAGCAGAGCTATTCCGAATTCACAACCTTTTGCTCCTTTAATCATTTTTTCAATCAGATTTATCAGATAACTTATACCGCCATTGTAACGTATCAATGCCAATAATCCACCTGCAAGAATTGCCACAATCAAAGTTTCCGCCATACCCAGCGTCCCCTTACCGGCTTCAGTAAGCAGTGATTTGAAAGTCATTGTATCATTCAATATTCCAACGGCTCCTGCCATTACAATTCCGCAGAAAAGCAGAGCCATAACATTCATTCCCATCAACGCCCCGGCAAGAATAAAAATATACGGCAAAACAGAAAATATATGCTTTACAGTAACAGCATTCAACTCTGAATCTCCGTTGAATCTGCGCCCTGCAAAATAATAAATGACTATCGTGATTACTGCCGCAGGAAGAATCATTTTAAGATTCATTATGAATTTGTCTCGCATTGCAACATTCTGTGTCCTTGTCGCAGCGATAGTTGTATCGGAAATCATTGACATATTATCACCGAACATTGCACCGCCGATCACGGCTCCGAGCATCAATGACGGCGGCATCTGCATGGCATTTATCAAACCGACAGCAATCGGAGTAAGTGCTGCAATTGTTCCGCAGCTTGTTCCTATCGCCAGAGAAATAAAACATGAAACCAGAAAAAATCCCGCAAGTATAAACTCTGACGGAATCAAATGTCTGGCAATCAATACAGTTGCATCCACCGCCCCCATAGCTTTGGCTATCGTGCTGAATGCCCCGGCAAGAATGAAAATCAAACACATTATCATTATATTTGTTTCGCCCATTCCCCGTGCATAAATTTCAACTTTTTCATCAAATTTCTGTTTGCGGTTCAATAGAAATGCTGTCGCCGATGCAACAATAAAAGCCACCGGCATCGGTACAAAATAAAAATCTTTCGCCCAAATTGACAGTCCGAGATAAAATACCATAAATACAATAAAAGGTATCAACGCCATGAATCTTGCTTCTCTCTCCATAAAAAACTCCTGTTATATTCCTGCCGACAATAAAGATGTACTATCCGGAAAATATACTGCAAAAAATAAAGAATACAAATTATAATCAGCTTTTTATCAGAATTATACAGCAAACAAAACTTTACTACACTGTTAAAAACAAATAACCCAAAATAAAAAAACATAAGTTTTTCATGTCTGTCTACACAGTTATAAAAAAAGCAGGAGGTCTGAAATAAACCTCCTGCCTGAAACAATTAACAACTGCAAATTGATTATTCTTCCTTGCCCCACGGAAAATCTGAATCGGCTGTCCATTCTATTTTCTTGTAATTTACATTTTCAGCATGACCATCAAAAAAGAGAATGTTGGTTGAATTTTTGCCGTGTCCTTTGGTCCATGAAGTTTCATCTGTTTTACTGCGCAATACGCGGTATGACATCGTGGATTTATCAAATCTTGCGGCGTCAGCAATAAACATGTGCTGAGAAGGAGAACCTTTTAAACTGTCTATTTTATAAAAACCGGTAGAGTCATTTTGTCTGTTCGGTAAAAGAGTTGCATTACCGGTATAATTAAACCAGCCGTCTTCACTTTTTATCATTTCATCACATACCATGCCACGTTTGGGATCAGTAGTCGAACGCCATTCGCTGCTGGAGCCGCAGAAATTTTCGTCAAGAACATCTGCCCAGCGGAACATGTGCCACCACATTTTAGTCGAGACATTATCATAAATCGGAGGAATTATACCATCCCATGAATCCTGATACATCATAAGTGCAACACCGATTTGTTTTTCATTACTGATACAGCGGGCAGTTCTGGCACGCTCACGGGCTTTGCCGAGCGCGGGCAAAAGCATACCGGCAAGAATTGCAATAATTGCAATGACAACGAGAAGTTCAATGAGTGTGAAGCAACTTCCTATAATATTACTTCTGTCATGTTGTTTGAGGTTTTTTTTCATATTTTGTCCTTTCTGTTAAGGTGTTGAGGATTCTCAATTTTTTCCGCAGATGCGTAAGGCAAACTGCCTTGACATGTCTTGCAATACTTACTTTCTTTTTGCAAAAAGAAAGTAACAAAGAAAAACTTTTCTCCTTTCAAATTCTTCCGTTGTTTGAAGCC
>JAFVPG010000080.1 GCA_017505415.1 Lentisphaeria bacterium
CGATGGTTACATCTGCTGTGACTGCGGTCTTGAGTTCGACTGATATATTAAAAGAGAATCTCCAAAGGTTCTCTTTTTTATTTGATTTTTTAATTTAAAGATGTAATTTATAAAAAAAGGAGATACGCCATGTCACTGAAATACCCGACTACTTCTAAAACTTTGCTTGAAAAAATCACTTCCGGTGATGAAATCGGCTGGGATGAATTTTTCAATCGCTACGCCCCCGTTGTCAAAGCTGTCGCTCAATACAAAGGTTTGACTTCAAATGACGCCGAAGATGTTTGTCAGCAGGTCATGCTGCAATTTTTCAATCAGAGTAAAACTTTTAAATTTGATCCCGATCTCGCTCATTTCAGAACGTATTTCGGAAAAATCGTCAATACAAAAATCGCTGATTTCTTCCGCAGAAAAAAAGATTTGCTGTCTGATGATGAACTTCCTGCAATTCCGATTGAACCTGAAACGGAAAACTTTTTTATGGATGAATGGCGAAAAATGCTTTTGCAGGAGGCACAGGCTCAACTCAAACTGCGGGTTGCTCCTGAAACTTTTCAGGCTTATGAATTATATGCAGTTCAGAACCGTCCTGTCAAGAAAGTGGCGGAGTATCTCGACTGTTCCGAAAATCAGGTTTATCAGGCAAAAAAACGCTGTTTCAAAATGCTTCAGGAAATCATTCTTGAACTTAATTCTAAAGACCCTGCTTTGAAATTGGAGTGGGACGAAAATGGAATTTAAAGTCGGCGATAACCTCTGTGATTGCACGCTCATTGAATTTTGCGGTAGCGGGGCTTATGGCGAAGTTTGGCTTGCGGAAGATGCAATCGGGACACGCATTGCCCTCAAAATCATTCGCAACCGCAACAGTTATTCCGAACGGGAACTCAACGGCTTGAAAAATTACAAGGACTGCAACCATCCTAATTTGTTAAAAATCCGTTCTGTTAAAATTACTGACGATGCGATTTATTACACGATGGATGCCGCCGATGACCTTAACTGCGGGCGGGGCAAATATCTGCCTGACACGCTGGCGAACCGTTTGCATAAATTCGGCAGGCTTGACGGCAGAGAAATTACCAAAATGCTTGACGATTTGCTGTCAGGCTTGGAAGAATTGCACAAAAAAGGACTCGTTCATCGGGACATTAAACCTGATAATATTATTTGGGTAAACGGTCGGGCGACGCTTGCGGATGTCGGGTTGATCGCCAATGACGGAGCAAATTCGCTGGTCGGTTCGCCCGGTTTTCTGTCGCCGCAAGTTCTTGCGGGCAAACCTGCCGAAGCGAGCGATGATTTTTATGCATTGGGCAAAGTGATTTACTGTGCATTGACGGGGCTTGCGGTATCGGAATATCCGAGTTTGCCTGCCGCTGTTACTATCAGCATGGACGCAAATTTGAACCGTGCCTTGCGTGAAAGCTGTTCACATCCTGTAAAATCCACGGCTGAATTCCGCAGGCTTCTGACTGAAAAAAAGCCTGTTGCAAAAGCAGAAAAACCGTTGCCGTTCAAGTTGTTATTTGCAATTATTTTTATCATTGCTCTCTTGGGAGGTGTATTTTATTTTGCTTTCAGAAAAACAGAAAAAGTACAACTGCAAGTTGATTCTGTTCCTGAAACGGTAAAAAAATTGCAGGAAAAACATATTCCGCAACCAATTGAAATTGCTCCTGAAGATGAGAAAAAGTTGGAACAACTGCAAACCGCGGAGAAAGATGCGGCTGATGATTTGCAGAAAAAAATTACAACTTTGTTTGAAAAGCTCGGTTTTTTCGCTGATAATGGAAAACTGCTGCCGGTTTTGCTTGATTATGAACTTTTGACAGCGGAACAGATGAGAGATTTGCTTTGGTACAGCAACCGCAATCCGCGAATGGTTCCGTTTGCCGGAGCGCCGCCGCGGACAAATAAAACTCTTTCGGCAGTTGAACGGCAGTTAGTAAGCGTATTGATGAATTATACTCCCGATTTTGATGCAAAAGCCGTCAAAGCCCGTCAGCTTTTCTGGCGTAAAAAAACAGGAAATCCGCAACAGCTGCAAAAAGCGATGCTCACTTCCGATTCGCTGATGCAAGCCGTGGCATTGGATGCAGTTATCCGCAGCGGATTGAATTCAATTCTGCGCAACAAGCAATTATCCGCCAACGACAAAAAAGAACTGGAATCTCTGCTCAAACTCCGTTATTATCTGCTCACTCCCGAAATGTATAAACTGGAATATTTGGGAAATAAATTTAATAATCTGAAATAACTGCTTTTTACGGATGGCTCTGTACTAAATATAGACTGATTTTTATCATCTTTCCAATAATTTTCTATAAATTTGACTGAAGAAAATGTCAAATATAATTAAAAGGTTTGGAAAAAGATGAGGGGGTGCAGGGGGAGAAGAAAAGAACCTTTCCTCAAAAGGTTTTTTCTTCTCCCCCTGCAATAAATCAGTCATCTTTTATAACACAGCCTTACGGATTATATTTTTTTCAATGAATGTCGATAAAAACACATTTTGCATATCTAAAATGCAAAAAAAAACACATTTTTGATAGATAATATGTTGATAAAATCATAAAATGAATTATATTTATAACAAAACAAAATATGGAGGGCTTTTATGATTGAACGTAATTTGATGAATGACTTATTGCTCTGGAAGAAATCAAATAATCGTAAGCCGTTGATTCTAAAGGGAGTAAGACAATGCGGCAAAACATGTCTTTTGCAAGAGTTCGGCAAGCGTTATTTTGAAAATACGGCATATTTCAATTTTGAACGCAATGAGCAGTTAAATTCAGTTTTTGAAAAAGATTCAGACCCGAACCGGATCATTATGGAATTATCATTGCTCGGTCGCCAAAAAATCAATCCGCAAAATACGTTGATTATTTTTGATGAAGTACAGACTTGTCCGAAAGCGATCAATTCTCTTAAATATTTTTGTGAAGAAAAACCGGAATATGCCTTGGTTGCTGCCGGTTCTCTGCTTGGCATTACTCTGGCGGGGGAAGTCGGATTTCCTGTCGGTAAAGTTAATTTTCTTGAATTGCACCCTTGCAGTTTTGACGAATTTTTAAACAGCAGCAATCAACAATTAAAGCAGTATATTCAAAATATTGATAATTTTAATAATATTTCATCTGCAATTTGCAATGAACTTGCGGAACAATTCAAGCAATATTTATGCCTTGGCGGGATGCCGGAGGTTTTAAGCACTTTTTTGCAGACAAAAGATTTTATGGCAGCAGAAAAAGTTCAAGATGAAATTCTCAAATCTTACGAACTTGATTTTTCCAAACACGCACCTAAAAATGATATTGTGAAACTTTTCCTTTTGTGGAAATCAATTCCATTGCAGCTTGCCAGAGAAAATGCAAAATTTATGTACGGAGAAGTAAAATCAGGAGCCAGAGCCCGTGACCTTGAAGATGCCTTGCGCTGGCTGCTGGAAGCGGGATTGATTCACAAAATCAGCCGCGTAGAAAAACCGTCAATTCCATTGGCAGCTTATGAAGACAGAAAATGTTTCAAACTCTATTTGGCTGATACCGGATTGCTTCGCCGTTTGGCAAATATTCCGATTGAAAGTATTTTGCTTGACGATGACATTTTTAAAGAATATAAAGGACGATTAGTGGAAAATTATGTTTTGCAGAATTTGATTGCCTGCGGCAAAAAGGAGATTTTTTATTGGACCAGCGGAAATACAGCCGAACTTGATTTTGTTATTCAGCACAAAAATCAAATCATTCCGGTTGAAGTCAAATCCGGTTTAAATGTTCGTGCCCGCAGTCTGAAAGTTTACAAAGAAAAATATCAGCCTGAATCAGCGATACGTTTTTCCATGCAGAATTTGAAAAGAGATGATTATTTGCTGAACATTCCACTGTATTTACTGTTTCAGTATGAAAAATTCGTTGAAAACAGTAATTTTTTGTGAAAATCACAACTTCTACTTGAGATTTGCACAAAATGTGCTATATTTATTTCAGATAAAGCGGAGGTTTGTATGATAAAACGGAAAATTCAAGATGAACTGGCGCAATTAGCAAAGGAGTATAAGGTTGTTACTATAACAGGTCCACGGCAATCCGGAAAAACAACTTTGGCAAAAATGCAGTTCCCCGATTATGATTATGTCAATCTGGAAGCCCCCGAAACCCGCAATTTGGCGGAAAAGGATGCCAGAGAATTTCTGCACCGTCACCCGGCACCGATAATTATTGATGAAATCCAGCGGCTGCCGATGCTGTTAAGCTATATTCAAGTAGAGTGTGACAAAAGCAATAAAAAAGGTCAATATATTCTTACCGGCAGTCATCAGCCGGCATTAAAAGCAGGCATTGCTCAATCTCTGGCAGGACGTACCGCAGTGCTGCAGCTGCTGCCGCTTTCTATCGAAGAGTTAAAAGATGCGGGAATAAACCTTGATCGTGACGAGTATATTTTCAAGGGATTCATGCCGCAGCTTTATGAAGAAAATATTGACATTACCCGTTTTTACCGCAACTATTACATGACTTATGTAGAACGCGATGCAAGGCAGCTGGTGAATATCCGTAATTTTTCAGCATTTGAAACTTTTATAAAATTGCTGGCAGGCAGAGTCGGGCAGCTTGTGAATTTACAAAGTCTTTCAAATGATGTTGGAGTATCTTCCACAACGATTTCAGAGTGGTTGTCTATTTTGGAAGCAAGCTATATAATTTTCCGTCTGCCGCCTTATTTTGAAAATTTCGGCAAGAGACAGACAAAATCTGCAAAACTTTATTTTACGGAAGTCGGGTTGGCAGCTTATTTACTTGAGCTGGAAAATCCCGGCATGGTTGCCAGAGATCCGTTGATGGGCAATTTATTTGAAAACATGGTAATCGTAGAAGCGTTGAAGGCACGATACAATGTTGGAAAAGATGCAAATTTATATTTCTTCAGAGATTCACACGGAATGGAAATTGATTTGCTGCAATCATCCGGACGGAAACTTTATCCTTTTGAAATCAAAGCGGCCCGGACATACAGCAGTGATTTTGCAAAAAATATAAAAAAATTCAGTCAGATTAATGATAAAACGGCAGATGGCTGTGTAATTTATTCAGGTGAACAAGAGCAGAAAGTTGAAGATATCGAATTGATAAATTTTGTCAATACCGGTAAAATAATTCATTAAAAAAATTCAAAAAAAATCAAATATTGCGACAAAAAAATAAAATTGTTTGCGAATAATAAACTGAAGAACAAAAATCTTCGGTTCATTGACAAATGGATGAAACGCCAATATTTTTCATGCAAACAGAGATGTGAATTTGATTTTTTGAATTGTCGTGCTATTTTAATTATTGAACTTAA
>JAFVPG010000081.1 GCA_017505415.1 Lentisphaeria bacterium
ACAGCTCAAAAATATGCCTGATGATACTGCAAATAATGAGGGTATTGCCAGCGGACTCGGCAATGGACAATATGCTTTGTATTACGGGGTGAAATTCAATAAAACAGCACCACTTTCAAACTGAAGGGACATTATATGAAAAGTAAATTTATTGTATTTTTATTATGTATCGGTGCTTTTGTTTTCGGCGCACCGCTGACTTTGATTGATAATGGAACACCCAAAGCTGTTATTGTGCTTGAAAATAATCCGACTTGTGCCGCACAGCTCGGAGCTTATGAACTCAATCATCATCTGAAAATGATAAGCGGGACTGAACTGCAAGTTGTCAACGGTGATTACAAAGGCAGTCTTGTTCAAATAATTATCAAAGGCGCAGATATTAAACCATCTGCGAATACTATTGTCAAATACGAAGGCAATAAGATTTATCTTACAGGATTTGATTCAACTGCACGGCGTAAGGTTGATTATATAAACCGCAAAGGATGGCCCAATATGGATTATGATATTTATTCTCCGTTGCTGGCGGTTTATGATTTTCTTGAAGATGAATGCGGAGTGCGTTTTTATGGCGTAATGGATAAAGATACCTGTTTTGTCCCTCGCAAAACTTTGACTGTTGAGGTCAAAAATCGTATAAATGTTCCGCCTTGTGATGCTTTCCGTGAAGTTTGGCCGAGTATCAATGTTGATAAAAAAGCCACCCGGCGTGATCTTTTTCTGTGGCGTTTCCGCTGGCGCATGATGAGCCATTACGGACGCAGTTCGCACAATATGTATACAATTTATTATAAACATTTCCGACCAGCCAAACAGCCGCATTTGAAATCTTTATTCAAAGGTTATAAACCTGAACTTTTCGCACAGAAGCCGGATCATTACGGAAAAGATTCGTTTCTGGCACAGGCATATCCTGCTGACCGGGATGTACCGCCGCAGCTCTGTTACAGCAATCCTGAAACAATTAAATTTTTTGCAGATGAAACTGTAACTTATCTAAAAGGCAATACCGTTCCCGGAGGCTGGGCGAGAGGTAAAATACGTTCTTATGAAGGTATTCCTTTTTATTATCCCATTCAGAATTCCGATGTTCCTTACGGTTACTGTCAGTGTGAAAACTGCAAAAAAGGCACTGTAAAAGGAAAAAGCCTTGACGGTTCTGCAATCAAATTCAAATTTATTTCTGATGTTGCGGAAACTGCGGCAAAAATTGATAAGCGGTCAGGTGTTTCAACACTCGCATATATTGAAACTTATAAATATCCCGAAAATGTAAAACTTGCTGATAATGTTTCTGTTCAGCTTTGTCCTGTTGTTTATTCATGGTGGCATCCAATCGTTCGAGAACGTCAACATTCAATGTACAAAAAATGGATCGAAAAAGAGGGCAAAAAGCGTCCGTTGACTTTGTGGACTTATCTTTTCAATGCAGGTACATGGGATGGCAGATTTCATTATGGTGATTACACTCCGTTTATTGATGTTTATCCGTGGCAGAGTGCTGCAATGTTCAGTGAGTTTGTCAATGACGGAATCAAAGGCATGTTTATTGAAGCAGATATGACTTATTGCAGACTTGATGCTTATCTTGCCATGCGTCTTGCTTATGACAAAAATGCTGACGGCAACAAAATTATTGATGAATATTTCAATATTTATTACGGTAAAGCCGGTGATACAGTCAAGGCTTTTTTCAAAAAATGTGAGAAACTTTATTGGTCAACTGATAAATTCAAACAGTATCTTGCATCTGAAAAAAATAAGGATGCCATCGCCTGTCCCAAAGGTACAGTTCACAATTACTGGACGACAGGACTTTTGGATTTTGAAGCCCAATATGCGAGTATAAAAGAATCTGATATAAAAGAACTTGATGCTCTTATGACTGCAGCTGTAATGCTTGCAGATACTCCTGAAACCAAAGCCCGTGTCGCCGAACTTCAGAACGGTATCTGGAAGACTGCTAAAAACGGTTTCGCTGAATATCAGGTTTATTTGAAACGCAAAAATGACCCCAATGCGCCGATTGTAATTGATAATAATGTAATAAAAGGTAAAGCTGTCCGTGACCCCGCCGCAAGTAAAGGCAGAGTCAAAGCCATGCATGTCAATAAAAGTTGGGTGATGAACTTTCATGTTCCCCGCAATGTGAAAGAGGGCGATTATAAAATTGTCGCTTATATTCGTACCAATGCTCCCAAAGGCGAAACTTTTTATTTCAATCTCGGTACATGGGATGCCGCGGCAAAAGTTCAGAAATACAAAGGTGTCCCATGCGATGATATTTCAGGTACAAAATATGTTCCATACGAACTCGGAACTTTCAAAATCAAACCGGGATTGCTCTTTTTCTTCGGTGGAATCATGCGCAAAACCCCGGGAAACAAAAAATTTGATGATCCGGATATTCAAATTTATTGTGACAAAGTGGAATTCATAAAAATAAACGATAAAAAATGAATAGTTTTGAAAAATCATGTACCGTCGCAGTTGTCGGCGGCGGTATTGCCGGTATCGCCGCCGCACTTGCTGCCGCAAGATGCGGTAAGAAAGTAATATTGCTTGAAAAAAGCTGTGTTTTAGGCGGTTTGGCAACTAACGGTTTGATTTATATTTATCTGCCGTTGTGTGACGGCAACGGCAGACAGGTGATTTATGGTATAGCTGAAGAACTTCTGCATGACAGTATCACTCTCGGACCGGGAGATGTCCCTCCGAATTGGAGGAATGAGAAAAATGCGATTGAACCCAAGCGTTACCGCTGTACATTTTCGCCTGCATCATTCATGCTTTCTGCAGAAAAATTATTGCTTGACTGCGGTGTTGATATTTGGTATGATACTCTTTTGACGGATGTATGCTGCAAAAATGACAGAGTTGAATTTGTTGAAGTTTGCAATGAAAGCGGCAAAGGCAGGATCTATGCTGATACATTTATTGATGCCAGCGGGTCAGCGATTATTGCAAGACGGGCAAATCTTCCTTGTTTTGAGGGAAAAAATTCAATGGCGGCGTGGGCATTGGAATATGATTCAAATGCGGAGCAGGGGGCTTTCGGCAGATATTTTGACTCTTTTGCAGTTGCAATGAGTGCATTTGATGCCGAAAGCAAAGTCTCAATGACTGAAACTGTCCGAAAAAAATATTATGATGGAATGTCAGTTGAAAAAATTGCTGAACTTACAGCAAGTACAGGTGCATCCGGCAGAATTGTCAGTGATTTCATTCTGGAAAATCATCGTATTTTGCGCCGTCATTATGAAATTGACAGAACTTACCGTAATTCACTTTTTCCGGTAAAAATAGCCAACATGCCGCAGATTCGCAAACTCTATGCGGTAAAAGGGGCTTATCTGCTTGACAGCGGAGATGATGAGAAAAGTTTTGATGATTCTGTCGGTGTTGCATGCGACTGGCGCAAGCCGGGAAAATTATGGGAGATACCTTACCGGTCATTGTATGCGGCAAATGGAGCGGAAAATCTGCTTTTTGCCGGGCGCAGTATCAGTTCTGTCGGAGATGCCTGGGAAGCGACAAGAGTTATCCCTGTTGCCGCTTTGACGGGGGAGATAACCGGTGTCGCATCGGCAATGGCGCATGACAGAAATATTTCTGTGGTTGAATTGAATAGCAGCGAATTGCAGAACGTTTTACACAAACGTAATATCAGACTTTTTAAATCTGAAATATGAATAAGGCTCAATGATTGAGATTTTTTGTATTTATTTACTGTTTTTTTTCTTGAAAAATGTTTCGTTGATAGTATATTATGTTTCCGGTAAAATTTATCGGAGCTGTAATGACAATAATTTTCAAGATAAAATAATAAATGAGGTACAAAATGAGTCAGGAAAATCTCGAACAATTGCTGCTTAAAGGCGCAGAATTGCCCAATAACGTCAACTTGAACGCTGTTTACAAGGCTGTTGAAGCCAATCCTGAAAGCGTCAAAGAGTCCAAAGATGCTCTCAATCTGCTTTTTGAAAGTTTTGATCCTGATGCATTGAATATTACGATAGCGAATTTCATTATTGCCATTTGCGCTTTCCCTGTTGAAAATTCTCCGAAACTCCGTTTGCTGCTTACTGCTGCAATCAAACTTCTTCTCCCCCCGTATCTTGACCGTCCCGCCGTTCTCAAAGCTCTCGGTTTGCGTGATGCTAATATTCCCCCGTCAAATATTATCGGCAGATTCCGTAAACTTTCATCTCTCAAAAACGGTCAAATCGTATTTTTGAACAGTTCTTCACGCTGGGGAAGTATCGGTAATATTGATACCATTGCCGGAACTGTGGTTGTCAATCAGTTCGGCGCCGCCGGCAGTTCCGGCAATGTCCCGTTGGATTTGGTACTTGTTACAGGCGCACTGCTCAACAGCGGCATTGAGATTTTGAAAATTGCCGATGCTTCCGGCAGAACTAAAATGACTTCAAATGAATTCCGCATGATCGCTAACAAAAAAGCAGTTACTCCGCTTACAGAAGCTCATCTTCAGCAGATGGCTCGTGCCGGTGTCGGTGCTAAAATGACTCCGGAAGAATTTGAAAAATGGTGGAGCAATACCGACAGTGCAGCAAGCGTTTCAGCAAAACGCCGTTCATGTGAAGGACGCAGTTTGCAGGAGATAGGTATTTTACTTGACGGAGAAGATGCTTCTGTTAAATTTACCGATGAAGAAGTTCAGAAATTTTCCGTATTTTTCGCCAATCTTAAAAATGATGTTATCAATCGTGAACTTAAACGTTTGGCTGAAGTTATGGTCAAGGTCAGCTCCAGAGGTACTCCTGAACAGCTGTCAAGCATGCTCTCTCCCTTGCAGGCGAAATGTGCATTCTGGCCGGCAGATCCCATTCGTGCGCCGCATGAAGGTCTCGCCGTTTGGAGTGAACTTGCCGCAAAAGATATTGCAGTCCTGGCTGGATTGACAAAAGATGTTTTCGGTACATCTTACATCGCAGCTCTGGCAATGCGTCTGCCGCAGAAGGCTTTGACCGGTGTTGCCGCTCTTGCAGATATGGATGAACTTGACGATTTGATCACAGAACAGCATTTCTGCAGTGCTGACCTTTCTGCATGGATTTGGAAAAACCGCAAAAAAGGCGCTCAGAAACTTACTCACCATCTGCATATTGACAACCTTATCCGCGCTCTTTCACAGGAAGGATTGCCGAAGGCATGGACAAGCGGGTTGCGTGAATTGCGCAATCTGCTTATGGATAATGCCGATTTTCACAAGTTTATTATTCAGCTGGCAGAAGATCCGATGAAGATCACTGCTTCATTGCAGGCTGCTCTTTTTCTTACTTCCGGTGAACGTCAGAGTCTGGTAGTCAAACTTGCCCGTTCATCAAAAGAACTTCAGAGCCATCTTGAAAAAGGTGCCGGTGCCAGGATTCTTACCGCCGGTATGTCTGAAGAAGAACTCAAACGCAATGAACAGATGCAGGCTGATAATGAACCTTCATATACAAGTATGCAGTCTCACCGCAAGCTCATTCAGGAACTCGATGACATCATCAAAATTCATCAGCCCGAAAACCGCGAAGCTCTTAAAGCCGCCCGTGCGCATGGAGACTTCCGTGAAAATGCCGAGTTTGATGCTGCCAAAGAACGCCGCAACTTCCTCAGCCGCCGTCGTGGTGAACTTGAACAGGAACTCATGACCGTTCAGACTATTGATATGCGTAAGGTCAAAGTAACCGATGTCGCCGTTATCGGCAGTAAAGTTACCTTGGAATATGAAGATGATAAAAAAGTTGAGGTTTATTACTTGCTTGGAGCATGGGACGGTAATCCTGAAAAGAATTATCTTTCATACAAGACCCGTCTCGGACAGGTTATCCGCAACAAGAAAAAAGGTTCATTGCTCAAGCTTCCCAATGGTCAGAAAGCAGTACTTGCAGACGTCGCACCGCTTGATGAAGCTGTTTTTGCCGATATGGATTGAGGGCATTTGAAATGATGTTCAATTCTATACTTTGCCGTTATCATGAAATTGCCACCAAGGGCAACAACCGTATCATGTTTGAACGCTGTCTGGTGGATAATATTCATTGTCTTTTCAAAAAGGCAGGTTTTGACTATCCGGTGCGCCGTGTCAGGGGCAGGATATGGATTGAAAAAAAGGATGGTGCGCTGTTTGATGCCGAAGAGTTGATGAATATATCTGAAGTGCTTCAGCGTACTTTCGGAATTGAAAGTTTTTCTCCGGCAATCAAACTTGAACCGTCTATGGACGTGCTGGAGGCGAAAGTCAAAGAACTTGCGCCGGTGGTATTTGAAGAATTTTTTCAGAAATACAGCAATGTGACTTTCAGAGTGCGTGCCAGACGGAGCAATAAACAGTTTCCGCTTTGCTCAAAAGATATTGAAATACGTTTGGCGGATGCTTTGACAAGTGTGGTCGATGAGGACCGGCTTACGGTCAATCTTGACGAGGCTATGGTTACTTTCGGCTGTGAGGTGCGGGATGAATTTGCATTGCTTTTTTTGAATGAAACCAAAGGTCCCGGCGGTTTGCCGGTCGGCAGTAATGAAGGAGCAGTTGCGCTTTTTTCCGGCGGAATTGATTCTCCAGTGGCGTGCTATATGACTATGAAGCGTGGTTGTCCGGTTGATTTTGTGGCATTTCACAGCAATCCTTACACTCCGCAGGAAACAACTGATAAAATCAAACGCATTGCTGATCACATGAATCTTTTTCAGCGCGGCGGAAAATTGTTTCTCTGTAATCTGGTTGAGTTTCAAAAGCGTGTGAGAGATTACTGCACTCCGAAATACCGTACCATACTTTACCGCAGAGGCATGCTCCGCATTGCAGAAAAAATTGCAAATAAGTATCATCGTATTGCACTTCTTACCGGAGATTCCGTCGGTCAGGTCGCTTCTCAGACCTTGCAGAATATGCGTACCATAGATGCGGCAACTCCGATGCTGGTTTTGCGTCCTCTTGTTGGAATGGACAAAATGGAAACCATCCGCATTGCAGAAAAAATCGGTACTTTTGCATTGTCAAATGTTCAAGTTCCTGACAGTTGTACTGTGTTCTCTCCGTCGCAGGCGGCAACAACATCAGATATTGCAACTATTGAAGCAGAGGAAGCATTGATCCCTGATTATGAAGCAATACTGACTGAAATCGCAGAAAGTGCAGAAAAAATATAAGGTTTTTTACTATGATGAAGTGGGAAAATCTTCTTTCCATGCGTAGGCTCGGAATGGATCATGTTGAGCCGTCGCAAGCCAAAAGGTCACCTTTTCAGCAGGATTTTGACCGCATTGTTTTCAGTGCGCCTTTTCGCCGTTTGCAGGATAAAACACAGGTTTTCCCATTGAGTGAAACTGATTTTGTACGGACCCGCCTGACTCACAGTATGGAGGCCTCTTCTATCGGGCGTTCATTGGGAACCGGGGCTGGTGCATTTATTTGCAGTCAGGAAAAATTGCAGATATATCCGAGTGATGTCGGAGCTGTGGTTGCTGCGGCTGCGCTTGCTCATGATATAGGCAATCCTCCTTTCGGACATGCGGGAGAAGAGGCTGTTCAGTATTGGTTTGAACATTCGGATGTTGCCGCAGAATGCCGCCGCAATATGAGTGAAGAGGAAATCCGTGATATTGCAAGATATGAGGGTAATGCACAGGGATTCCGGATACTTGCCAAACTTCAGAACAGTTCGATTTATGGCGGTATGCAGTTGACTTGTGCCACTCTTGCCGCATTCGCCAAATATCCGACACTGGCATCAGCCAAGATACGTCCATCAGGTGTTGCCGGTAAAAAATTCAATTATTTTCAGTTGGACAGGGATTTATTTAAGGAAGTTGCAGAAGAGGTCGGATTGATTGAGATTGATAAATACAGTTATGTACGTCATCCGCTGGCATTTCTGGTTGAAGCTGCTGATGATATTGCTTATCGTGTGGTTGATTTTGAGGACGGCTTGATAGCCAATCGCATACGCTACAGTGAACTTTTCGAGCTTTTCGGGGCGGTTATTGCGGATAAAAAATTGATTGATGGTACAGATAAATTTGTGACCGAGGTTCAGAAGGCTGAATATCTGCGATCCAAAGCTATTGGAAAATTAGTTGATCAGGTGACGGGAGCTTTTGTTCAGCATCATGATGAATTGTTGAATGGCAAACTTGAAAAATCATTGATCGATTGTACAGAGTCTGCTGATGCTCTGAATGAGATTTTCAAACGCAGTGCAGAGGTTATTTATACGACACCGAGAGTGGTTGAAGTTGTTGCGGCAGGTTTTGAATTGTTTTCCGGGATGCTGGATATTTTTGTTGCCGCCTGCAATGAAATTGCAGATAAAGGTGTAAATGCTTCTCCATACAGCAGACGTATGATAAGATTGATTCCTGACATGAGCCGTTATATGGATAGTGAACTTTGGTTGACACGTCCTTATGTCAGAATCATAACAGTTCTGGATTATTTGACCGGTATGAGTGATTCATACGCCGTTTCTTTGTACAAAAAATTAAAAGGAATAAGTTTGTAATGCCTGAACTTCCCGAAGTTGAAACGATCAGCCGTGCGCTTGCAAAAGGTTTGACCGGATTGCATATTACAGCAACCGAAGTTTTTTCCCCTAAACTCCGTACTCCGATAGAATCTTTGAAAACAGCTCCTTTGTGCAATAAAAAAATTCTCGGAGTCGATCGCCGCGGACGTTATTCTCTGGTGCGTTTTGAAGATGATTCTGTTCTGCTTATGCATTACGGAATGTCCGGAGTGGTGCGTATCGAGGCTCCTGCTGAACGCCGCAAGCATGAGCATATATTTTTTCATCTTTCAAACGGAATGATAATGAAATTTGAATGTCCGAGGAGATTCAGTCAGGTTGAATACTTTAAAAATGATGATATTCCAGTTTTGAAAAAATTGGGTATTGAACCTTTGAGTGATGAATTTGACGGTAATTTTCTTTATAATGCGGCACAGAAAAAAAGGACTCCTGCCAAACTTTTTATTACAGATAATGCTGTTGTTACCGGAGTTGGCAATATTTATGCCGCTGAAGTGCTTTTTGCGGCGAAAGTTCATCCGCAGCTGCCTGCAGATAAATTGACTTTGAAACAGTGTGTATTGCTTGCGGAAAATATAAAACGTATTTTGAATTTGGCGATTGAGTGCGGTGGCAGTACTATTTCTGATTTCCGTCACGTTGACGGCTCTCAGGGTGCATTTGCTCGTGAATTGAAAATTTACGGCAGGGATGGCGAAAAATGTACGGTATGCCAAAGTGTGATACAACGTATAGTTCAGGGCGGAAGAAGTTCTTTTTATTGTCCTGAATGTCAGAAAATGGCGGAAAAATGAACTTGTTTCAATATTTTACATCTGAATTTTCCGCTGTCGGAGTTGATTCTCCGGAGGCAGAGGCAAAACTTGTGATTGAATCTCTGTATCAGAATGATGCGTTCAAAGATGTTGAAAAAATTGATTTGAAGAAATTTTATGAGGTGCTTGAACGGCGCAGAAAACGGGAGCCGATTCAGTATATTCTTGGGAAAGCATTTTTTTTCAACAGTGAATTTATTGTTTCTCCCGCTGTGTTGATTCCGCGTCCTGAAACTGAAATAATGGTTGAAAAATTGATTGAAATTCTTCCTGAAAACGGAGTTATGGCGGATATAGGCTGCGGAAGCGGTTGTATCGGAATTTCTGTTGCATTGGAACGTCCTGATGTGGAGGTTTATTCATTTGAAATAAGCAGTGAAGCATTAAAAATTGCCCGTTTGAATGCAGAAAAATTGCATGCCTCCAATATCCATTTTATAGAAAGTGATCTGTTTGCAAGTTGTCCGGCGAATATCAGGTTTGATGCTGTCGGAGCAAATTTGCCCTATGTGCCATTGTCTGATTATGCAGTCTGTCAGCAGGAAGTCAGAGATTACGAGCCTCAGCTTGCTTTGACTGCAGATGATGACGGATTGGAAATAATTTTGCGTTGTGCCGGAGAGCTTGCCGGATTTATGAAAAGAGGAGGAAAAGTTTTTTTTGAAATTGATCCGTCACAGGATACGAGATTGCAGACTTATCTGGACGGGACTGGTTGGAAAAACGCTGAAATTATAAAAGATTACACTGACCGCTCACGGTTTGTAAGTGCAGAATTTTAATATATATGGAGGAAAAAATATGGATATGCCTTTTATTTATGTTCCCGAAGGATTGCAGACAGCAGCATTTCTGCTTGGCAGAGGCGCAAATAAGTTTGTCCCGGAACTGCTCAAACGTTATTTCCCCGGCAAAGAACCGTGGATAATCGCAGATGGTAATACATGGAAAGCCGCAGGCGAAGCAGTTTATCAGCTGCTGATTGATAATGGATTCAAACCTTTTGAATCATATATTTTCCCCGCAGACCCGAAGCCGCATCCTGATTTGGCAATATCGGAGAAACTTGCCGCAATGATTCCGGAAAATTGTGTTCCTGTGGCTGTCGGGTCCGGAGTTATCAATGACCTTGTAAAGTGTGCCGCCGGAATAAGCAAAGTTCCTTACTGCTGTGTGGCTACTGCATGTTCTGTCGATGGATATTCCTCCAATGGCGGTGCAATGAGTATCAACGGCAGTAAAAAAACGTTTCCATGTCCCGCTCCCCGTGCAATTTGTGCTGATGTAGATGTTTTGCAGACAGCACCTCCGGAAATGTTTGCCGCAGGTTATGCCGATTTGTTGGCAAAAGTCACCGGAGGCGCAGACTGGCTTATTGCCGATACAATGGAAATTGAACCGATAGACAAAAATATTTGGGCATTGATTCAGGAGCCATTGAGTGAACGCATTTCTGATTCATCTGATATGGGAAAAGTTTTTGCCGGACTTGCATCATCGGGATACGGAATGCAGATGTATCATGACAGCCGTCCGGCATCCGGTTCTGAACATATGTTCAGTCATGTCTGGGAAATGGAGGGGTTGACCTGCAATGGAGAAGAGGTTTCTCATGGATTCAAAGTCGGTATCGGCGTTCTTATATCAACATTGCTGTTTGAATATGTTATGAACAATGATTTTGAAACTTTGCGCTCCCATATGAAAAAACCGCTTACTGCAGATGAACGACAGGCGGAGGTGGCTGAACTTCTTAAACGCAACTGCTACGGCAATGAAAGCTTTGTCGCCGCAATGAAAAAATATTTAACTCCGTCTGAAACTGAAGCCAGACGTGAATTTATTGCCGGAAAATGGAGCAAGCTCCAGGAAGTGTTGAAAAAACAGACCGTGCCGTTTGCGACTCTGCGTCAGATGCTCAAAAATGCGCACTGTCCGTCAAAACCTGCTGAAATCGGACTTGATAAAGAACAAACTTTGCATGCGATTCATACCGCTCAAACTATTCGTGTGCGTTATACTATTCTTGATTTGTTGTATGAATGCGGTCTGCTTGACGACGCTTGTGCGTCTCTGGAAAAAGAATTATTCAACTGATCATTATATATTGAATAAAAAAGCCCTGCCAAACACGACAGAGCTTATAAAATATGGCTGTGTACTAAACGTAGACTGATTTTTTATTGCAATGGGGCTTGCGCCGCCCCCTTGCATCCCCGGCGGGGGATGTCCATCCCCATTTTGTAACGCTGGCGCGTGAGTGTTAGCAGATGGGTGGTGTCAGGCATTATTTGCGGTGAAGTATTTGCTTCATCCTTCCCCTTTTTTGGGGAATGATGAAGCAAATCTTTCACCGCGATTAGCCACAGTTGGGGTATTGCCGTTCGTTGCTTACGCAACTCACTATCCCCCAAACCCCTCAATTTTTTCAAACTATAAGTCAATGTTTAGTACAGAACCTAAAATATATCCCCAAGTACCATTTTTTTTTGAAAAGGTGGGCGTTCCACCCGCATAGCCTTTGGCTAATATTCTGCCGGCGCATGTGCTTGCCCTGTTGGCAACTTAACAAACCAAAAAAGCCCTGCCAAACACGACAGAGCTTGCATAATATATAAATAAGTACCTTTTTCTTTTTTGGGCGTTCCACCCGCCTTTTATTCTGCTGGCGCATTTGCCTGTCCCGTTGGCGGCTTAACTAATCCCAAAAGCCTCGCCAAACACGACAACGCCCGCATAATCTATAAAAAAGTACTTTTTTCTTTTTTGAAAAGGTGAGGGGTTTAAGGGGAGCGGAAAAATCTTTTTTCTTTTAATCAAGAAAAAAGTTTTTCCGCTCCCCTTTAAAAATCCACTAATCTTTTTATCAAAGATATTCGGGATAGAATGCTTTCATGATGCCGAGTTCGAGGCCGCGGATTTCGGCGAGGCCTTTGAGGCGGCCGATGGCGGTGTAGCCGGGGTTGGCACACTGGGGTTTAGCGAGGTCGTCAAGCATGGTATGACCGTGGTCGGGGCGGATTGGGATCTGCCAATCTGCACGGCCCTCTTTTTTGCGTCGGATTTGTTCTTCGCAGATAGCTTTGACGAGTTCAAACATGGGGACGACACCTTCGAGGTGGTTGGCTTCAAAGAAGTTTCCTTTGCCGTCGTGCTGGGTTGAACGGAGGTGAACGAATCCGACACGGGGTGCGCACTGTTTGAACATGGCAAGCACGTCATTTTTGAGACTGCCGGAGAAACTGCCTGCACAGAAGTTGATGCAGTTGGCGGGGTTGTCAACTGAAGTCAGCAAACGGTCAATGTCTGCACTGTTGCCGAAAACACGGGGCAACCCGAGAATGGGATAGGGGGGATCATCGGGGTGGATGTTGAGAGTGCAGCCGGCTTCGAGAGCAACGGGAGTAACTTCGGCAAGGAAGTAGGTCAGGTTGTCTTCGAGCATTTTGCGGGTCAGAGTCTTGTATTTTGCAAGCATGGCTTTGACCTGATCGAGAGTTACACCTTTGAATCCGGGGAAGTTGTCAATAATATTTGAGGTGAAAGCTTTGCGTTCATCATCAGTCATGCTGTCATAGAAAACTTTTGCTTCTGCAACTTTGTCGGCGGGGTAATCTTTCTCTGCACCTTCACGTTGAAGGATGAAAATTTCGAAGGCGGCGAATTGTGCCTGATTGAAATACAAAGCCTCTGAACCGTCGGGAAGTTTGTAGCGCAAATCGGTACGGACCCAGTCCAGAACGGGCATGAAGTTGTAAACGATAGTTTTTACACCGCATTTACCGAGGTTGCGGAGGGAAATTTTGTAATTTTCGATGTATTCAAGGTATTTTCCTGAAGCAGTTTTGATGTCTTCATGAACGGGAAGACTTTCAACGACGTCCCAAGTTAAACCGTGAGCTTCGATGTTATCTTTGTATTTTTGAATTTCTTCAACAGTCCAGACTTCGCCGTATGGGATATGGTGGAGAGAGCTGACAACTCCTGTTGCACCGG
Source organism: Lentisphaeria bacterium (assembly GCA_017505415.1). Taxonomy (GTDB): domain Bacteria; phylum Verrucomicrobiota; class Lentisphaeria; order Victivallales; family Victivallaceae; genus RGIG5270. The sequence goes on from JAFVPG010000081.1 coordinate 13,358, forward strand.
TCTGACGGACGTGTTCAAGAGTGACCTGGTCATTAGGACCGTACCAACGGAAACATTCTTTCATAAACATAGTGAATCAAACTCCTGAAAATGCGGCAAAAGCACCGTCGACGGGGAGAACGATACCGTTGATGAAACCTGCCTGTTCGTCATCAGTAAGGAAGAGCAAAGCACCGATCAAATCTTCGGGTTTGCCGAATTTACCCATGGGGGTATGTGCAAGAATGGTGTTGCCGCGTGCGGTAAGAGAACCGTCCGGATTGGTGAGCAGAGTGCGGTTCTGTTCGGTAAGGAAGAAACCGGGAGCGATGGCATTGACGCGGATGTTGACTTTTGAGAAGTGAACAGCGAGCCACTGAGTGAAGTTGCTGATAGCGGCTTTTGCTCCGGAGTAAGCGGGAATCTTGGTCAGGGGACAGAAAGCATTCATGCTTGAAATATTGATGATGTTTCCTGCTTGTCTTTCAGCCATTTTTCGGGCGAAAACCTGAGTCGGGAGCAGAGTTCCGAGGAAGTTCAAGTTAAAAACAAAACCGACGCCCTGCGGGTCAAGGTCAAAGAAAGTGGTGAGACCTGCGAGTTCAGATTTGAGGTCTTCAGGGAAGAGAAATTCTTTGGATGTTGTACCTTTGGGGTTGTTGCCGCCTGCACCGTTGACGAGAATATCGCAGGGACCGAAAGTATCGGAAACGATTTTTTCTGCAGCTTTGAGGCTTTCAATGTCGAGAACGTTAGCGGAAATGCCGATAGCGGAACCGCCGTTTGCATTAATATCGTCAGCAACTTTTTTTGCGGCTTCTTCTTTGAGGTCGAGAATAGCGACTTTTGCGCCTGCGTCAGCGAGGGCTTTTGCCATAACACTGCAGAGGATACCGCCTCCGCCGGTGACTACGGCGACTTTACCGTTAAATTTTTTCATAAAAACTCCTTTTTGATTGTATTGAGATGTATTATATATTAATATATAAGGAATATAATGCAAAAAATCATACTTTCAAGTTATTTTGTTGTATTAGAGGAAAAATATTGTATAAAATGGTTGATTTTTTTAAAATAATGAGCGTGCTTTCACTTTTTCAATCGTCATAATGCAAAAAAAATGAAAAAAATTTTTAAAAAACTTGAAAAAAAGTTTATAAATGCTATATTATGAGACTTTTGTATCTAACTTTTTTATATATATGAACACAGAACCGTGTCCGAAGTAGCTGGGAGATGGTTCGACAAACAAAGAAAAAACAGGTAAAAACTATGCCGACAATCAATCAGTTGGTCCGTTTCGGACGCGACAAAAAAATTAAAAAGAGCAAGTCAAAAGCTCTCAGCGCCTGCCCGCAGCGTCGCGGCGTTTGTTTGCAGGTGACCACTCGTACTCCTAAAAAGCCGAACTCGGCTTTGCGTAAAATTGCCCGTGTACGCTTGACTAATGGTCAGGAAGTTACCGCTTATATCGGCGGTGAGGGGCATAACCTTCAGGAACACTCTGTCGTTCTCGTTCAGGGCGGCCGTGTTCGAGACCTCCCCGGTGTCCGTTATCACATCGTCCGTGGTGCTCTGGACAGCCTTGGTGTTGAAAAACGCCGTCAGGCACGTTCACGTTACGGTGCCAAACGTCCCGCTCCCGGTCAGGAAGATTCAGGAGCTAAAAAGAAGAAATAAGCCATACCTCAGGTGTGCTGCTTAAAGTATCCGCATGACTCTCAAGGCGGATGATGTTCAATCACTTAATTATTATTTAAGGACAGTTTACATGAGAAGACACAGTGCAGAAAAACGGGAACTTATTCCCGATGCAAAGTATAACAGCGAGTTGGTCGCCCGTCTCATCAATACTATTATGAGCCGCGGTAAAAAATCAACCGCTCAGAGCATCGTTTACGGTGCATTTGATGTAATCAAAGAAAAGAAATCTGACATGGAACCGCTGGAAGTTTTCCTTCAGGCTCTCGAAAATGTCAAACCCAAACTTGAAGTTAAGAGCCGTCGTATCGGCGGTGCCAACTATCAGGTTCCGATCGAAGTCGCTCCTGAACGCCAGGTTGCTTTGGCAATGCGTTGGATCGTTTCCTATTCACGCGGCCGCAAAGGCAAATCAATGGTTGAATCTCTCGCAAGCGAACTCCTCGATGCATTTGAAAATACCGGTTCTTCCATCAAGAAAAAAGAAGATACCTTCAAAATGGCTCAAGCCAACAAGGCTTTCGCTCATTTCCGTTTCTAATGGAGCTGAAATATTATGGAAAAAGAAAAAGTATTTTCAGAATCACCGGATCGCAAAATCAGTTTGCGTGAAACCCGTAATATCGGTATTATGGCTCACATCGACGCCGGTAAAACCACACTTTCAGAACGTGTTCTTTTTTACTGCGGCTTGAGCCACAAAATCGGTGAAACTCACGAAGGTACCGCCACAATGGACTGGATGGAGCAGGAACGTGAACGTGGTATTACCATCACTTCCGCTGCTACCACTGCTATGTGGAAAGGTCATCGTATCAACTTGATCGACACTCCCGGACACGTTGACTTCACTGCTGAAGTTGAACGTTCTCTGCGTGTTCTTGACGGTGCTGTTGCAGTTTTCTGCTCCGTTGGTAAAGTCCAGCCCCAGTCTGAAACCGTTTGGCGTCAGGCTCAGAAACACGGCGTTCCGATTATCGCCTGTATCAACAAAATGGACCGTACCGGTGCTGACTTCTACGGCGCAGTCGAAGAAATCCATACCAAACTCGGTGCTACCGCAGTTCCCATTATGCTTCCCATCGGTTCAGAAAATGATTTTGTCGGTGTTGTTGACGTTCTCGCCAACAAGGCTTATGTTTACAAAGATGATGCCGGTTTGCAGATGGTCGAAGAAGACGTTCCCTCCAATATGGTTGAAAAACGTGAACAGTGGTTCCGTCACCTTGTTGAATGTCTTGCTGAAGTTGACGAAGAAATCATGGAAATCTTCCTCGCTGACGAAATGCCAAGCGTCGACCAGATCCGTGTCGCTCTCCGTAAAGCAACTCTCGCATCCGCAGTCGTTCCTGTCTGCTGCTGCTCCGCTTTCAAAAACAAAGGTGTCCAGAAACTTCTCGACTCCGTTGTTGAATATCTTCCCAGCCCCGTTGATGTCTGGGAAATCAAAGGTTCCGACCCCGTCAGTGGTGAAGAAATCGTCCGTCATGCCGGCGATATGCAGCCCTTCAGCGCATTGGTCTTTAAGATCATGTCTGACCCGTTTGTCGGTAAACTTTACTTCTTCCGTGTATATTCCGGTATTGCCGCACAGGGTATGAGTGTTTACAACCCCCGTACCGGCAAACGTGAACGTCTCGGACGTCTGCTCCAGATGCACTCAAATCAGCGCAGTGAAATCAAGGAGGTTTTCTCCGGTGATATTGCCGCTGCTGTCGGTTTGAAAAACGTCACCACCGGCGATACCATCTGCTTGGAAGAACATCCCATCGTTCTCGAAAGCATGACCTTCCCCGAACCCGTTATCTCCGTTGCGGTTGAACCCAAAACCACCGCAGAACGTGATAAACTTTCAAAAGGTCTTATCGCTCTTGCTGAAGAAGATCCCACTTTTACTGTCCGCAGTGATGAAGAAACCGGTCAGACCATTATCGCCGGTATGGGTGAACTTCACCTTGAAATCATTCTTGACCGCTTGATCCGTGAATTCAAAGTCGAATGCAACACCGGTGCTCCTCAGGTTGCTTACCGTGAAGCTCTTCTCGGCTCTGCTGAATCCAATATGAAATTCGTCCGTCAGTCCGGCGGCCGCGGTCAGTACGGTCATGTTGTCATCAACCTCATGCCTCTTGAAAGAGGTGCAGGTGTTGTTATTGAAAACAAAGTTGTCGGCGGTAATATTCCTAAAGAATATATCAAACCGACCGAAGCAGGTATCCGTGAAGCCGCTCAGTCCGGTATTCTCGCCGGTTATCCGCTCATCGACTTCAAAGTTGAAATCATCGACGGTTCATATCACCCCGTTGACTCCTCCGAAATGACATTTAAGGTTGCCGGTTCAATGGCACTCAAAGAAGCTGCTAAAAAAGCAGGTCTTGCTCTCCTCGAGCCTATCATGCGTGTGGATTTGACCACTCCCGGAGAAAATATGGGCGATTTGATCGGTGACATCACTTCACGTCGCGGCAGCATTGTTGAAATGAATGCCAATACAACTGATGCATTCAGCAAACTTACTGCACAGATCCCGTTGTCAGAACTTTTCGGTTATGCAACTGCGATCCGTTCACTTTCACGCGGTCGTGCTTCCTATTCAATGGAACCGTCACATTTTGAAAAAGTACCTAAACAAGTTCAAGATAAAGTAGTGGAGAATAAATAATGGCTACCGGTAAAAAACAAAAAATCCGCATCCGTCTTCAGGCTTATGAAGCCCGCATCCTGGATCAGTCGGTTAACGAAATTCTTGAGACCGCTAAACGCACCGGTTCAATGGTTGCAGGTCCCATTCCGCTTCCGACCAGAATCGAACGTTTCACTGTCAACCGTTCACCCCATGTTAACAAAAAATCAATGGATCAGTTCGAGATCCGTACCCACAAACGTGTTATGGACATCATTAATCCGACTTCCAAAACCGTTGACGAACTCAAGAAATTGAGTTTACCCGCCGGCGTTGATATTTCTATCAAAATCGGTATGTAATTGAAAAAGACTCCGCATGGAGTTTTTGATCGGTTCCCCCGTGGAGTTGACGGGGGACGAAAATAAAAGTTGTCCGGTCCGGCTGTGAAAATTGAGATCTGCAGCGTGAGTTGCTGATTTTAATTTCAAGCTGACAGTCGGACACAGGACAGGTACCAATGCGCTAACCGATTATGGCGTATGTACTTAACGAAAGGAAAAAATATGAAAAACTTAATCGGCAAAAAAGTCGGCATGACTCAGGTTTATGATGAGTCCGGTAAGCTGATCCCCGTAACGGTGATCGAAGCCGGTCCCTGTGTCGTCGTCGATGTCAAGACCGTGGAGCGTGACGGTTATTCCGCACTCCAGTTGGGCTATGGCGTCAAAAAAGCCAAAAATTGCAGCAAGGCCAAAATCGGTCATTGCTCCAAAGCTGGTTTGACCGAAATGCCCGCAGTTCTGCGCGAATTCCGTACTGCCAAAGATGAAGAAATCGCTCTCGGCACTGTTTTCAAAGCAGATGTTTTTGAAGCCAACGATTATCTGGATGTCACCGGTATCATTAAAGGCCGTGGTTTCCAGGGTGTCGTAAAACGCTACAATTTCGGTGGCGGTCGTGCTTCTCACGGTGGTATCTGGACTCGTCGTCCCGGTTCTATCGGCTGCCGTGAATGGCCCGGTAACGTTATCAAGGGTAAGAAAATGCCCGGACACATGGGTAACGTTCGTCGTACTGTTCAGAACCTTCAGGTTGTCCGTGTGATGGCTGAAGATAATGTGCTTTTGGTCCGTGGTGCTGTTCCCGGAGCAAACGGCGGAACTCTTTTGATCCGTCAGGCAATCAAAAAACAGGGAAAGTAATTGGTGAATAACATGTCAAAAACATTGGATATACTTGATTGCAAGGGTGCCCGCGTCGGCGAATACGTTATTCCTGATACTGCTCTTGAAATGGAAAAAGGCGAACAGGCTGTCCGTGACGCTGTTGTCGCTTTCCTCGCTGAAATGCGTGCAGGTACTGCCAGCACCAAAACCCGCGGTGAAGTCTCCGGCGGCGGTGCAAAACCCTTCCGTCAGAAAGGTACCGGCCGCGCACGTGCAGGTTCCAGCCGCAGCCCCATTTGGCTGGGTGGTGGTGTGATCTTCGGACCGAAACCCCGCAGCTATGCTAAAAAAGTCAACAAGAAGATCATGGCTCTGGCTCTTCGTCGTGCCTTTACTGAACGTGTCATCGACGGCGATATCGTTGTTGTCGACAAATTCGATTTGCCCGATCACAAGACCAAGAGTGCCAAGGCTATCCTCGATGCACTCAAAGTCATGGAACGTACCGTTCTGTTGTCTATGCCTGAGTACGATGAAACTGCTGTTTGCGCTACCGGCAACCTCGCAGGTGTCGTCCTCCGCAAAGCTCAGAGCATGAATGTTTATGAAATGCTCCGTTTCCACAAAGTGGTTTTCACTAAGGACGGACTTGATGCTTTCATCAAGCGTTTGGGATAAGGAGAGAGAATCATGAAATCTTCATTTGATGTTATCAAAGCCCCGTTGGTTACCGAAAAAAGCAACGCTCTCGCTGCTGAGAACAAATATGCTTTCAAGGTAGATGTCAATGCTGAAAAGATCGAGATCGGTAAAGCTGTCGAAGAACTCTTTAACGTCAAAGTCAAATCAGTCAACGTAATGAACTACTCCGGCAAAGCTAAACGCGCCGGCCGCTCCAACAAAATGGGTCACCGTGCTGATTGGAAAAAGGCCATCGTTACTCTCGCCGAAGGTACTATCGAAATCATTTAACCTTGAGGAACACATAAAATGGCGGTAAAAAGTTATAATCCGACAACGGCCAGCCGTCGCGGTATGATTGGCACCGATTATGCCAAAGAACTCACTGCGAACGCTCCCGAAAAAAGTCTCGTCAAGGGTATTAAATCCACCGGCGGACGCAATAATTACGGCCGTATCACCACCCGTTTCCGTGGTGCAGGCAATAAACGTCGCTATCGTATGATCGACTTCCTCCGCAACAAGGACAACGTTGTTGCTACTGTCGCATCTATCGAATACGACCCCAACCGTTCTGCTTTCATCGCTCTGTTGGTTTATGCTGACGGCGAAAAATCATACATTCTGGCTCCCGCCGGTCTCAAAGTCGGCGCCAAAGTCATGAATGGTGCAAAAGCTGAACTCAAACCCGGCAACTGCCTCAAAATCAAAGACATCCCCGTCGGTGTCAATATTTATAACGTTGAGCTCGTCCCCGGACGCGGTGCCAAAATGGTCCGTTCCGCTGGTCAGACTGCTGTCCTCCGTAACAAGGAAGAACAGTATGCTCAGATCAAGTTGCCTTCCGGCGAAGTCCGTATGGTCAATGTTGAATGCCGTGCTACCATCGGTCAGGTCAGCAATTTTGACCACATGAATACCAAAATGGGTAAAGCCGGTAAGAAACGTTATCTCGGTAAGAAACCTCACGTCCGCGGACGTGCCATGAACCCGGTCGACCATCCGTTGGGCGGCGGTGAAGGCAGAACTGCTGGCGGCGGTCATCCCGTTTCACCCTGGGGTCAGCTTGCCAAGGGTAAGAAGACCCGTTCACCTAAAAAGAATTCAAGTAAGTTTATTGTTGAACGGAGGAAGAAATAATGCCCAGATCATTGAAAAAAGGGCCGTTTGTTGACGGTCATCTCGCTGATAAAGTCGAAAAAATGAACCAGAGCGGCAACAAGCAGCCAATCCAGACTTGGTCACGCCGTTCTATGATCACCCCCGACTTCGTCGGTCATACGATCAACGTTCATAACGGTAAGACTTTCGTTCCTGTCTTCATTACAGAAAACATGGTCGGTCACAAGCTCGGCGAATTCTCTTTGAC
>JAFVPG010000009.1 GCA_017505415.1 Lentisphaeria bacterium
TCCATTGATATGTTCGGCTGGGACGGCTGCCGCTGGGATTATACTTTCGTTCCCAGTATCAAATGTGACCCGCTGTATGCCGGTGATACAGCAGAGGACTGGTATGATTACAGAGGTATTCCGCAGTCAAAACTTTATCCTGATCCTGATATGACTGGTAAAATCGCTCTCACTGCATGGCGCAAGGCGGTCGAAGACAGACATCCCGACTTCATTTACGGAACAAATTTTCCGTCAAGTAAAGAAAAGTGGGAAAGACATCCGCTTTATCATCAGACAATGGCAAGAAGAGCATTATGTCTTTTTGAAGATATGCTGAATTTCAACAGCAAAAAATACAATACTTTTGAACGCTGGGGCGATGAATTGGCTCTGCGCTGCGATATGGTCCGCAAATATAACGGTACTTGCGGAGTAGGGGCAATGCGCGGACTTGATGTTGGCGGCACTGCATTTCATATTGCCAATTATACCGCAGTCGGCGCCGGAGTCAAATGGTGGGCAAACGGCCGCTATGAAATCGAATATCTGCGTGATGCGGAACGCAATCGTTTCGCTATGCGTTATGCAAAATATTTCTACGGTACAGAATATTTCCGGACTCCCGATGCAGCAAAAATCACTGGCAATGTGAACGTTCTCTATAAACCTTTCCTGCGTCAGAGCAAAAAAGCAAATTCCCGTGAAATCGTCATGCCGATCGTAAACCTTCCCGAAGGTCCGCAGTTTATCTGTCAGCATCACAAAGATCCTGCTGTACGCAAAAATGTTGCAGTTGCAGTACCTCTCGCTGAAAATGAACAGATCGAAGCAGTGTATCTCATGACTCCGCAAGCTCCTGAAAAAGCTGTTAAACTTGCTGTCAAAAATGCAAAATTTGTTATTCCTGAAATTAAAGATGCAGTTCTGATTGTTGTCAAAGTGAAAGGGAAATAAAATGTTTTTCAAAAATTTTGTCATTTTTTGTACATTGACAGCGATTCCACTCTGTTATGCAGACAGGGTTGTTTTCAAAGATAATTTTGCGGAAAAAGGTGCGTTGAAAAAGTGGCGTATGGTCAATCGGGAGAATGGAGCTGTTTATTCCGTAAAAAATAATGTACTCAATATCCGTCATGCTCATTTTGATGAGGGTAACGGCGGTTCGTTTATTGAAATAACTGTTCCGGTTATCAAAAAAGGCAAACTGGAATTTGATGTTGTTGTCAATGCTTCAAAAGCATTGAAGGCGAATGGCATTGGGCTGACTGTTGATTTGTACAATATTTCAACTTTCTGGCATGATGCATGCAATGACTGGCGCATGTATTTTGCCGAGCCGACTGCCAAAAAACTGCCGTATTTCGATATTGAACCTGTCGGACACCGCAAAATAGCAGTTGTTCCCAAAATGAAAAAACTGCATTACTGTATAAAATTTGATACTGATGCCGATCTGGTTGAATTTTATATCAATGATATAAAAGATCCTGCCGCAGTACGATATGATGTTTCAGTTCTCGGACATGCGTTTTATCAGCCGGGAGTATTGCGTATCGGCTCATACGGTTTTGCTCCGGACAGTTATGATACGGAAATTTCCAATATCGTTCTTTCTGAAATAACAGATAACGGAAACGTTGCCGCCGGAAAAAATAATGTATTGATATTTGAAGGTATTTCCTCTGAACATTATCCGGTGACAAAATTATTCGCTCTCAATGGCAAAGATGTCCGCCGTTATACATGGGATTCTCCCGGAGCATGTCCGAATACGATCAATAATTATCAGTATTTTAAAATGCCTTCTTTTGATTCAGTGGCAAATGCAGAATATATTATTTTCAATGATGCCCCGAATGTTCATGAGGCTTTGCAGAAAAAAATGCTTGCGGCAGTCAGAGACGGTGCAAAAATGCTGATAATGGGTGGATTTTTTACCTTAAATAAAGGCGGCTTTGCCGGTTCAGTATTGGGTAAAGCGCTGCCAGTGGTCTTTTCAAACAGTTGGAGTATTGCCGGTAATGAAAAAACACCGCTTGAGATTTCAGGATTGCAGAATAAAGCAGTTCTTTATTATCATTTGAACTTGCAAAAAAGTGATGAGGCCGAAGTCATTGCTTATGCCGGAAAAGTCCCTGTCCTTTTGCAGAAAAAGTATGGCAAAGGTTCTATAACCGTATTTACAGGAACTATCGGCGGCGGAACAGATGAAAAAGTTTTCTGGAAAAACGGTGCATTGAAAGAAATCTTTGAGAAAGCCTTGAAATAAAATGAATGATTTTACTGAAAATATCCGCCAGAAAATGCTTGCTGAACGCTTCGGCGTTTGGCGGGATTTTCTGCTTGATTTGGAAATGACGGCGGAGAAGCATACCGTTGTCCGTTTTCCTAATTGTGCCAGTTATATTTTTTCCACTGGTGATGTCTTCTGGCTGGTTGATCCGTCATTCAACTATTTTGACTGCAAAGAGGATGATGCGGAACTGGCTGAAATAGCTTTCCTCGTAAATCAGAAAATATCATTTGCTGTAATAACTCATCTGCATCCGGATCACTGTCAGATACAGCTGGTGAAAAAAATTGATAATCCTGCTTTCCGCTGGATCGTTTCAAAACGTTTTGCGGAGGAGTTCAACAGCCGATATGGTGTCGGTTTTGAACAAATGATAATACTTGATGACGGAGAAAGTGCAGTTATGCATGGTATCAGGATAACAGCGGAGCGCGGGTATCACAGTGAAGTCGGGAAAGTGCTTTATCCTTCATGTTCATATAATATTGAACTGCCTGACGGTGTGAAAATTTTTATGCCTGCCGATGTCCGTGATTTTGGAGCGGAAATTCCGGATATGAGTGAAGTTGACTATACTTTCGGTCATGTTTTTCTCGGTCGTGAAGATGCAGAGGGAGATGAATTTTCTAAACTGCATGATTTTGCAGAATTTATTACACGGCGCAAATGCGGTGCCGTAATATTGGCTCATTTGTATGAGCTTGGCAGACAGCGGCGGGATTTGTGGACTCATCGTCATGCCGCCATGGCTAAAGATGAAATCAGAAAAAATGTTCCTGAAATGAAAGTTTATGCTCCGCATTTCGGAGAGGCTCTGCATTTGTGCGGCAGGGTTGAAAAATATCCTGCTGTTTTCAAAAATTGGAACAGAGATGAACAGGATGAATTTCTTGATAACCTCGGAATTTCTGTTAAAAAAGAGCATGAATTGTATATGGAACGTGCCATTGCAGAAAAAATTCCTGTTGTTGAATGGAACTGTGCGGCAGTGCGTGAAGTTCCGCAAAAATTGCGTATGGAACAGCTTGATAAATGGCGCAAAGCGGGCGGCAGAGTTCTTTCCATGCACATGCCGGATATGTTTTTTGCGCATGATATTGATGCGGAAAAACTTTTTGCGGAAACGTTACAGACGGTCGTTGAATCTGAATGTGACAGGGTGACGATACATGTTCCCCGTATATCTTTGGCGCAAATGGAAAATGATTTTGATAAAATTGCTGAAATTTATGCAGAGAAATTACATGTACTTATTGAAAATAATATCGCAGTCGGTATTGAAAATCAGCATATGAAAGCACATTATAAACCGGATATAAGCCGTCCTTTCGGTTTTATTCCGGAGGAATGTATTGCTTTTGCAGAGAAACTGCGCAAAATTACGGATTCATCTTTGTGGGGATGTCATTTTGACTGCGGTCATGCATATTCCAATTATCCGTATTCAGAAGTTTATGATACTGCCAAATGGATTGAAATGTGCGGTAAATATCTGAACGGATTGCATTTGCATCAGTTTGAATGTATGGTTAGCGATGACAAACCTTATCTTGTCGGACATTCACATATTACTTCCGGCAATACCGGACATCCCAATATGTATTGGATTTTTGATGCATGGCAGAAAGGTATTTTCCGTGCGCCGATGATACTTGAAACACATAAGGGCAGGGAAGGCAGCCCTTTTGCTTCATTGCAGAGAATAAGGAGAATGAAAGAGTTATGAAAAAGATCCCGCTGACATATTTTTTTGATTTTTCGACAGCAGATGATGATAAACGCCGCAGTGTCCTGCATGAATTTTCTCTTGCCGGTGCAGAAAATATTGTGCTTTCACCGTATTTTATTTATGCAGTACGCAATGATTGCAGAATGAGAGATGTTTTTTTGCAGGAACTCGAACGTGAAGGATTGAAATTTCTTGACGCTCATTCGCCTTTTGGTAAAAATATTGATTTGAATTGTCCGGATGAAGAGTATCGTAAAAAATCGGTTGAACTGCATTCGGATGCTTTGAGTATTGCTTCTGATATGGGAGTGAAAACAATTACTGTGCATGTCGGAACGGATTGTATTTTCCCCGGTATAAGTGGTGCGGAACATCTGGAAAATATTCGCCGCATGCTGGAAAAACTGCTGCCATGCGCAGAGAAAAATAAAATTGCAATATGTATTGAAAATATCTGGTCGCCATGTAATTCGCCTGAATCTCTGTTGTATTTGAAAAATTGTTTTGACAGTGATTATCTCGGTTTTTGTTACGATGCAGGACATGCGAATTTGATGGACAAAGGACGTAATTTTGCAGAATGTAATGCGGCTGATTGCTGGCGTTTTGCCGGAGTGGAACCTCAATGGGAGAACGCCGCATTAGAGAAAATGCTGCCGCATGTCATGACTTGTCATTTGCATGACAACGACGGTTTTTCTGATACTCACAGCGGCATCGGAACTGGAACGGTTGATTTCAATCATATAATACCTCTCTTGTATTCAGCTCCGAAACTTCAATGCATGCACAGTGAAGTCAAATCTGATGCCGGCAATATACCGATAAAAAAACTTTGTGCGGATTTCAAGGCTGTAACTGCGGTATAAAATTTAGGCTATGTACTAAACATTGACTGATAATTTAAAAAACTGAGGGGGTTGGGGTATAGTATTTTGCGTAAGCAAAATACGGCAATACCCCAATTGTGGCTAATCGTGGCAAAAGATTTTCTTTGTCATCCCTCAAAAAAGAGGGAGGACAAAGGAAACATTTTGCCACAAACAGACAAGACTGACACCACCCAGCCGCTGACATCACGGCTATGCCGTTACAAAACGGGGATGGATATCCCCCGCCAGGATCGCAAGGGGGCGGCGCAAGCCCCCTTGCAATAAAAAATCAGTCCACGTTTAGTACACAGCCAAAATTTATTATTGCTGCATTTTTCTTTACAATAAAAGTAATTTTTATTTGCAAAAAAACGTTTTTTGAGGTATCTTATATAAATATCGTTTTTTTTAATATATTTATTGAAAGGTTTTGATAAATGACAGCTATTATTGTTTTTTGTATTCTTTCTTTTTTATTGGTCAGTGGAAAAATTCTGCGTACATTGATTCCGCTTTTTCAGAAGTTGTATCTGCCGAGTTCTGTTATCGGTGGTTTGCTGGGATTGATTATTTTTTCTGTTTTAGGTGATAAACTTCCCGCAGAATGGTGCAATGCGATAAAAAAGATTCCGGGTTTTATGATCAATGTGATTTTTGCATCACTTTTTCTCGGAGCAGTGACTCCGAAATTGAAAACTGTTTTCAAGACAGCGTTTCCGCAAATCTGCATGGGACAACTTCTGGCATGGGGGCAGTATGCAATAGGGATCGGGCTTACCGGATTGGTATTCATTCCGTTTTTCGGTATCAATCAAACATTCGGCAATTTGCTGGAAATAGGATTTCAGGGCGGACATGGAACTGTTGGCGGTGTAGCTGAAACTTTCCGTAATTTTAATTGGGAGGATGGCATTGCTCTTGGTTATACTGTTGCGACATTCGGTATGATCAGCGGTATTCTGGTCGGTATGGTGCTGGTGAACTGGGCATTGAAAAAGGGATATGTCAAAGAAATACGTACATTTGCGGAGCGTTCATATATGGAACGTATCGGTATTTATGTCGGAAAAGAGCGTCCGTCTGCCGGATTGCAGACTGTTTTCTGTGATTCGATCGACTCGCTGGCATTTCATATTTCATTGATTGGTATAGCTATTCTTATCGGTTTCGGAATGCTGAAAGGTTTGCAAGCATTGGAAGTGCTGATTGCTCCTCAGGCGCAAATCAGATTTCTTAAGGGATTTCCGCTGTTTCCGCTCTGCATGATCGGCGGAGTTTTCCTCCAGATGTTTTTGAATAAAATAAAAATCGGTGAACTTGTGAACAAGGAGCAGATGCAGCGTTTGTCAGGTGCATCATTGGATTTTCTGGTTGTTGCGGCAGTGGCAACAATTCAGTTGAAAGTTGTTGCGGATAATTTTTTGCCGCTTTTGATTCTGTGTATATGCGGTCTTATTTTCTGTATTGCAATGGTTGTCTTTGTCGCTCCGAAATTGATGAAGAAGGACTGGTTTGAAAAAGCCATTGCTGAATTTGGACAGGCAACCGGAGTTACTGCAACAGGTTTGATGCTTATGCGTACAGTCGATCCCGAAAATAAAACAGAAGCCGCTGCTTCATTCGGTTATAAACAGCTTATTCATGAACCGGTCATGGGTGGTGGTTTGTGGACTGCATTGGCTTTGACACTGGTTTTCACTGTCGGCTGGCTTCCGATATGGATATTAAGCTGTGTCATGTTTATTATCTGGAGTATAATTGCCGCCCTTATTATGTATAAGCGGTGATTCTATTAACTTTTGTTAATTATCAGTCAATGTTTAGTACAGAGCCTTTATTTATCAGTTTACGTTCAGGCCCCAGCCAATTCTTTAATCACCTTAAACTCCCTGAACTCCTTAATTTCCTTATCTTCCTGCTATCATACTTGCCGCAAATTTTGAACTATTCCATTGCGGCAGAAGTATTGAACTGAAACAATATTCTGCCTGATTGCGTGTTCATTGAAAAAAGCATGAGCAGAAAAATTTGCGGCTTCAACCAGACAATCATGCCTGTCTTTTGAAGTTTTTGTATTGTAATAAACTCTGTTGGCAATAGCAATAACACTGCCCAAATTTAAAATCAGAGCCGTCGCAAAAAGGCACGGCTTATCCTCAACAAAAAGCAAATCGCGGAAAAAAAGCGATTCAAAAACATGGTAATAGATAATTTCAAAATCACCTGCAGTCAAATTGAAAACGTTCATAAGATTTTTGACTTCAGCATCCTGAATGTAAACTTTGATGATTTCAGAAATATCATCTTCGGATTTACGCAATAAATTTCCACTCAAAACAGAGTTGAAAAGCGTTGTCTCTGCGGTAAGTACAGCAGTTTTCTCTATCATATTTTTGCTCCGTGTAAAAAAAAGAGGTGCATTTCCGGAATGCATCCCCTTACACGTTTAGCACCACGCACACAGCAAATACAAACACAGAAATGCACCGTGTATCCGATACACGGCACAAAAATATGTCTTTGCTGTGTAAGGCTGAAACTACAAAGTGCTAATTCGTAAGGGGAGCCTTTAATTTTTATGCTTTAATTTTCAGTTTTTAACTTTTTAAAAATCCTTTCGGGGTTGATACAGAAATATAATGCAGAAAAAAATTTTTGCAAGTATTTATTGCAAAAAATATATTTAATAAATACACTGAAAGAAATACTGCAATTATCTCCCCTCAATGGGAGCAGAGCTTTTGAATAAAAGAAACGGCATCCGCCGGATTTACGCAATAAATTTCCACTCAAAACAGAATTAAAAAGCGTGGTCTCTGCGGCAAGTACAGCAGTTTTCTCTATCATATTTTTGCTCCGTGTAAAAAAAAAGAGGTGCATTCCTGATTTATATGCACCACACGTCCACCACAGACGTACACAACGATACAAACGCAAGAATGCACCATGCATATTGCATGGCACAAAACTTCGTTTTCGTTGTGTTTCCGGCTTTTTTTACAAGGTGGTGGGTTGCGGTGCAAGCCAAAATTTTTATACTATATAATTTTTAATGTAAACTATTTATCTGATGGTTATTTTTCCTTCCAGAGTTATGAAAATCAAATTTTGTGCAATATAACACCATTGTACAAAAAAATCAAATGTATATCATAAAATTTTCAGTTCTATACAGTAAATACTTGATATAAAAAAAATACTGAGTTTTTTTGGGGGCTGTTGCAAAACTTAAAAAAGTTTGCGATGCCCTTAATTTTTATTGTTAAATCAAGACAGAATATAATGGTTTATTTTGCTATGCGGGAGTTTAAATTTTTACAGTAAAATATATTTTAAATTATTTGTAATAAACAAATTGTAATTGCTTTTATTAGGATAATAAAAGCAATTACGGTAAAAGTTTTTGGAAAATGGGGTGTGGGTAAAAGAACCTTTTTTAAAAAAGGTTTTTTCCCCACAAAACAGTTTTGCAACAGTCCTTTCATTCAGAATGTAATTATCCGAGGTCTTTCAGCAA
>JAFVPG010000082.1 GCA_017505415.1 Lentisphaeria bacterium
CGCCGAAAAACAGCCTGACACCACCCAGACGCTGACACTCACGCGCCAGCGTCACAAAACGGGGATGGATATCCCCCGCCGGGGGTCGCAAGGGGGGCGGCGTAAGCCCCCTTGCAAAAAAATCAGTCAATGTTTAGTACACAACCTTTTGAATTACTTTTAAAATTACCTCTATTATTTTACGATAAGCGGCACATTGCCGAGGAGTTCGGCGAGTTCGACTGCGACATTGCAGAGTTTGGCAAGTTGAGCAGGCTGGACTTGAGTGATATAGATTGCTTCATTGTCGTTTTTGACGATATAGAGAGCGAAGTGCAACCCGCCTTTTGAGTGATGTTTAGGTGTAATGCAGAGAAAAGAAATATCGTCGAAGCTGTGGGTGTTTTCAGTTGGAGCGGGAGTTAAAAATTTTTTGTAAGTAAAAGTTTTTTCGGCAAGATTGAAGATAACTTTTACCGGACGGCTGATTAAAATAATGAAAAACAGAACGGCGGCAGGTATCAGAATAAGTACTTGTTGAGTGATGATTGCTCCTGTTATATTGGTTATAAGAATAATGAAAAATATGAAATCTGCAATTTTGCCGACTCCGCTGGTAATGATTGCGTAAGTGTGATATTTGTATTTAATAGACCCATTGAGAGTATATTTGGCTATGCCGCAAAAAGAGAGGGGTTTTGAGCGGAGTTCTTCACGTTTTTCAGGCGGTACTGATTCGCAGTAATCAATGAATTTCTGCGGCAAAGCTGTTTTTGATGTCAGCAGAAATGTAACAGCAATGATAAGAAGAATTGCCCAAAAAATACCTAATGAGATGCTGCTTGCATATTTTGACATATTTGAGCCGTAATAAATCATGGCGGCAGAATCTTCAGGTTGAGAAGGATTGACGATGATATTTATGACTTTGCCGCTTTTCCGGTAGGGATAATCTTTCTCGCCGTAAGCAATTTTATTTCCGGTATATTGCACTCCTTTGTATTTGAATGAGTATTCGATTTCAGAGACGGTACGACGGTTTCTTCCTGAACGGCGTGTTACACGATCATGTTTCAGTAGAATGCCCTGTACATGATCGTAAGATGACGCCTTTTTATCCCATTGTCTTGTTTGACAAAAATCAAGAATCACTATCAGCAGAAAAACAAGAGAACAGCCTGAAAGTATGAAAAAAGTGGTTTTTGCATTTTTTTTCTGTAATGCGGCAAGCCCTCTCCAATCAGTCGGAGGAAGAGTTATCTTTTTTTTCTTTACCATAGCTGAACTCTCCTTTGAGTTTGTAAAATTTTATGAGTAATAAGTATATGAAAAGTTTTTTTGTACTTATTGTATTATTCAACATCTTCTCGCAGAAGTTTTTTGTCAACGATGGCGCAAACGCAGGAGTCTGACCAGACATTGACTGCAGTTTCGATCATGTCAATGATGGTATAGATCGGGAGGATGATACCGAGAATACCGAGGGGGGCGTTGATGCCTGACATGAGTGAAAGGGTGAGGAAATAGCAGCCCATGGGAACTCCCGCATTGCCGATGGCGGAGATTACAGAAATAAGAATCCATAGCAGAATTGTCGGCAGAGTCAGCGGAATGCCGCCATTCTGCATGACGAAAAGTGAAGTCACAAGAATAAAAGCCGCACAGCCATTCATATTGATGGTACAGCAAATGGGAAGAATAAAACGGGCGACGGCGGGTTTTGCGTGAAGGTTATTTTCTGCACATTCAACGGTAACAGGCAATGTGGCGGCGGAACTTTTGGTAAAAAGTGCCATAAGTACGGCAGGCGTCATGCCTCGGAGAACACGGAAAGGATTGATCCCTTTGGCAAGCAGAAACAGCGGAAGAATTACAAAAAACTGGAGAATATTTCCTCCGAGAACGACTGCCACGTATTTGCCGAGAGAACCGATGATGACACCTGCGGACATCTGGGCAGCAAGCTGTGCTGCAAAAGCAACGATTCCGAGTGGTAAAGCCCAGACCAGAGCGCGGATGAGAGTGAAGAGAACTTCCTGCATGCCGAGAATGCCTTTGAGCAATATTTGTGCATTTTCAGAGTCTTTGAGATAAGCAATGGCAAGACCGATTGCCGCAGAAACAATGAGAATGCTGAGAACATTTCCACCGGAGAGCGGAGAGATTATATTGTCGGGAACGACGGAAAGAATATGATCATAGTAAGAGATACTTTTGAACTGCTGAACATCGGATTGCCCCTGTTTGACAAGTTCTGACGGCAGGTTGCCGGGAGCGATAAGTTTGAAAAGGACAGCTCCGACGATGGATGCCGCAAGAGTGGTAAGCAGAGTGTAAGTTATGGTATGGAGAAAAATTTTGCCGGTATTTTTCTTGGCTCCGAGCAATGCAAGAGTTGTCATAATGGCAAGAGCAATAGTCGGAACGGCAATGAATTTGAACAGTCTGGTATAGACTGATGCAATGAAATTGAAAAAGTCATTGAGCCAGTTCAAACCGAGAGTGCCGAGGAATGATCCGAGTATAATGGCACCGAGCCAGATTGCAAATTGTTTGGAATTGAAGTTGTTTTTTGCAATTTTTTCAGTCATAATATTCTCCTTGAATGTTATTTGATTTCAAATTCGACAGTCCCGATGGTGTCAATGAGCAGATCGTGCGGATCTTCAATGACTTTGCATTTGACGGTGAAGTATGTTTTGTCGCCGTAAGTTGTACGTCCGGAGGCAATATCGAAAACTTGCAGGATTGCGCCCTGTTTGTCTCTGGTTTTGTCGTGACTTATAAATTTCATTTTGTCGCCGACGTGGATATGGCGTACATCTTCGACGGTGAAATAACTGTAAACGTATTTGCGGTCAATGCGGTGAACCGCAGCGGCGGAAGTTCCGACCGCATCATAGCCGTGAACTGTATCTGAATTAGTAATGACCATACCGTCATAAGGGGCAACGATTTTGTAATATTTCAGTTCTTCTTTGAGAAGAGAGAGTTCTTCTTTGAGGTCTTTGAGTTTTGTTTCTGCATCTGCGAGTTCGAGTTCAGCTTTTTTGATATAGAGATCGGTCAGCCCCTTGTTGAGAAGTTTCATATCCTGTTCAAGCTGTTTCAGTTCAGCCTGGGAACTTTTGAAATTTTCCATTTTTTCACGGTATGTCAGATCGGCAACGATCTTGTTTTTGCTGAGACGGCGGTAAACTTCATGTTCGTGTGCGGTACGGTCAAGGGTAGCCTGTGCGCTCTGACGTTTCAGCTGCAGGTTGCGGTATTGAGACGGCAGCGGATCAATTACGGTCATGGCAAGAGCGATTTTTTTGAGTTCGACAGTTTTTTGCTGTTCGGTGATTTTGTGTTCAAGTTTTTGAATATCGGTACGTATGTCGAGGTCATCGTATTCAAGGATGACATCTCCCTTTTTTACTTTTGAATAATTGTAATAATGAACTTTTTTGACAAAACCGGCATACTTGTTTTTCAGAGTAGTCTGACTGCGTCCTCTGACGTATCCGAAGCCGTAAATTTTATCATTCTGTTTTTTTAATTGCAAGCATTGATTTCCCGGGGAAAAAGTCAGTAAAAATCCGGTTGTTATAATGGCGGCGGCAATGATGATAGCGCAAATAATATTTTTCATTTCAATCCTTACAGGTTATTGTATTTTGATCTTAAAGCGACGGCGTGATTATTGGTCATGGCATCGACACCGATATTTGCCATGGCGATACCGATTTCATCGGTAAACACACCCCAGCATACGACACGCATACCGAGTTTTTTCAATTCATCAACGAAGTTTTTGTCTGCATTGAAATCTGCTTTGAAACTGACACCTGTGCAGTTGAGAGAACGCATATATTCCGCAGTTTGTGCGGCGGTCGGGAAACTGCCGAATTTTCCGGCAAGATCTGTCAGCAGTAAACGCGGACGGTCGGGGAAGAACTCAGCGGCTTTGCGGATAGTTTCCTCCTCAAATGAGCTGATGGCGATTTGCGATTTATCTCCCTGCCATTCATCAAAAATCTTTTTGAAAGCCGGAATGATGTCGAGATTATTGCCTTTGATTTCGATTTGACAGTGTTTGCCTGGAGTCAGAATAGCAAGGACATCTTTCAGCAAAGGGACGGGATGAACAGCCTGTATCTCGGCAAGAGTTGATTCAGCAATTACAATATCTGAATCTGCAACACGTTTCAAATCTGCATCATGGACAACGACGACCTGTTTGTCTGCAGTAAATCTTATATCCAGTTCCCATCCGTCACTGTCACGGTCCATTGCCAGTTTGAATGCTTGCAGTGTATTTTCAGGCGCATCATCGGATTCGCCTCTGTGTGATAGAAAAAGAGTCATAATCGTTACCTTATTTGGTTAAAATGTTTTCAATTACTGGAGCCATGTGTTTGGCGATCTGGTAGAATCCGAGGTCGGTGGCATGACAGCCGTCAACGGTGCATTCCGACGGGTCTGCTCCGAAGAGAGTTGTTCCGTCGAGGAAATGGATATTTTTATCGCCTGCTTCACGGCGCCGCTGTAATTCTGCAAGATGAATTGATGTCAAATCAAAACGTTCCTGAATGTAATATGAATCCCTGTGAAATTCGTAACTTTGAGGAAGTCTGGAAACAAGTAATATCGGCGTTTCGGGGTGTGCCTCCCGCAAGATGTCGATAAATTTTGTCAAAGTCTTTCTCAAACCGTCAACACCTGCATTGGCATCATAATCGAGAATTATCATGGCAGGATTTTTGATTTTTGCAATAGTTTCAGCCATTTCGGGTTCGCCTTTGCCACTGCCGGAAAATGCGAGATTTATGAAGGGACGGTTGAGTGTGCGGCTGAGGATATTGGTGTGACACATTCCGGGACGTGAAGCACAGCCGCCCTGCTGGATGGAAGTTCCGTAAACGACGATGGGGCGGTTGTCGCACCAGGGGGCAGGGGAATAAACTTTGGCACCTTCAGTCAGACCGATGGAAAATTTTTCCACGCCGGAATAGAGCGGAAAATGCAAGGTAAATTCACGGATTTTTTTCTCGCCTTCATTTTTGAAAATTGTTACATTGTATTGATCCTGAGTGTGGTCGAAGCGTGCGCTGGCGTAGTAAAATTTGGCGGAACATTCCCCGACGTAAAGATCGAAGCCCATACTGCCGACGTGAGCCATGTGAAACATTCTTGCATTCCGCCACATGGAGGCATTTATTCTGATTTCATCTGCATCGGTTTTGAAGCGGAGCATGACCCCGGCGGTGTGCCATGCGAGGTCGTCGACTCCTTCGGAAATTTTTGTTTTGATTGGCAGACGGCGGAAAACTACGCCTTTTCTTCGCCAGTACAATCCGTCCAGTTCAAAAGGTTTGTCATCGACACTGTACCAGTTCATGCCATCCAGAGATTGATTGGCAAACCCCATAGCCACGTCAAGTTTTTTAATATCAATATGTTTTGTCATTTTTTTGTGCCGTTTTTTTATTGTTTTATCTCATGGTCAGGTACTATACATTTTGAAGCGGTATTTTGCAAGTGCGGAAAATGATTTATATATAAAATACGGAGATTGTATTTTTTTATTTGAAAAATCGTTCTCCGGTGTTATATTATCCGGAGTATGATTTTGAATTGAACTGATTGAAAGGAAATATATTATGCAGTTTTTGAGTGAAGAAATGAGCGGTCATCTTAAAAATTCATCATGGATACGCAAAATGTTTGAAGCGGGTATCGAACTCCGCAAAGAATTCGGTGATGAAAATGTTTATGATTTCAGTCTCGGAAACCCTGATTTGCCGCCGCCTGCCAAGGTCAAAGAGACTCTGCACAAAATTGCTGACGGAATTCTGGACCCTTTCTCTCTCGGTTATATGCCGAATGGCGGTTATGTTGAATTCCGGGAAGCACTTGCCGCCAAACTTTCCAAAGAGCAGGGCGTTTCGATTCCGATGAGCAATGTTATTGCCACTTGCGGTGCCGCCGGAGGTTTGAATGTATTTTTCCGGACAGCTCTGGATAAAGGTGATAAAGTTCTTGTGCCTGCTCCTTACTTTATGGAATACAATTTTTATACCTCCAATTTCGGCGGTAAACTGGTTCCGGTAAAGTCAAAAGATTTTACCTTTGAACTTGATGTTGAAGCAATCAAAGCGGCAATCACTCCGGAATGCCGGGCATTGATCCTCAACTCTCCCAATAACCCGACCGGTCAGATTTACAGCCGCAGAGAGATTTCTGAACTTGCCGCTGTATTGCTGGCAAAATCTGAAGAATACGGCAGACCGATTTATCTTATTTCTGATGAACCCTACCGCTTCTTGAATTATGACAATATGGATATTCCGTCACTTTTTGAACTTTATCCTTACTCTGTCGTTATAGGGTCTTACTCAAAGAGTCTGTCTCTGGCTGGTGAACGTATCGGTTATATCGCAGTCAATTTGGCAATCGGTGCAGATGCCGCACCATTGATGGGCGGACTTATCATGTCAAACCGAATTCTCGGATTTGTCAATGCACCTGCTCTGGCGCAGAAAATTCTGATCGATTGTATTGATGAAGAAGTGGATATGAATGTTTATCTCAAACGCCGCAACGCCATGGCAGAAGTCCTTGACCGTGCCGGAATTGAGTATACCATGCCCAAAGGAGCATTTTATTTCTTCCCGAAAGCTCCCGGCGGCGATGAAGGCAGATTCATGGATGCACTTGTCCGCAATCATGTTCTGGCTGTTCCCGGTGTCGGTTTCGGCTGTCCCGGTTATTTCCGCATGACATTCTGTGTCAGTGAAGATGTTATTTACCGTGCAAGTGATGCGATTTGCAAAGCCGCTTCTGAATGCAAAAATTGAAAAAGGAGATAAAAATGCAGGAACATATTCTTAATTTATTGCGTGAAAATGCCCGCATTTCCGTTGAGGAGATGGCTCTCCGGCTCAACGCAAGTGCTGATGAGGTCACTGCGGTGATTGCTGAACTTGAAAAAAATAATGTCATTTGCGGATATACTGCCATTTTGAATGAAGTATCTTCCAATAAGGTCAATGCTCTTATTGAAGTGAAAATCACTCCGCAGCGTGATGGCGGTTTTGATACGGTTGCCAAACGCATTGCCAAATTTGATGAAGTCAAAGAGCTGTATCTTGTCTCCGGAGCATACGATCTGCTGCTGGAAGTTGAAGGCGAAAGTTTGCAGCAGGTGGCAATGTTTGTTTCCGGAAAACTTTCAACTATTGACGGCGTACTCTCCTGTGCAACCAGTTTCCAGTTGAAAAAATATAAACAGTCAGGCAGAATTATAGATTGTGAGGAATCTTATGAACGTCTCAAAATCTGCCCGTAATTTTGTAGCTTCGCATATCGCAAGTCTTCCCAAAAGCGGTATACGTGAATTTTTTGACATCGTCAACACTATGGATGATGTCATAAGTCTCGGTGTCGGGGAACCTGATTTTACAACTCCGTGGAATATCCGTGAAGCAGGAACTTTTTCTCTGGAGCAGGGACATACTGCTTATACCTCTAATCTCGGTATGCTTTCTCTCCGGAAAGAGATTTGTAAATATGTGGCATGTAATTACGGAGTGAAATACAATCCGAATAACGAGTGTATCGTTACTATCGGAGTCAGTGAAGCATTGGATATTGCCATGCGGGCGCTGTTGAATCCCGGAGATGAGGTTATTTATACGACACCGTGTTTTGTCTCTTATCCTGCGGAGATCACTATGGCGCACGGTGTGCCGGTACCTGTTCCCACCTATGAAAAAGATAATTTTACTCTGACTCCTGAAACTTTACAGCAGGTGCTTACTCCGAAAAGTAAGGTTCTGCTGCTCAATTTCCCATGTAATCCCACCGGAGCTGTTATGGGACTTGAGAATCTGAAAGCTGTTGCTGAAATTGCTGAAAAACATGATCTGATCGTAATTACTGATGAGATTTATTCTGAACTTGTTTATGACGGTCTGGAACATCATTCGATCGCCGCTCTTGACGGGATGCGTGACAGAACGATTTTTCTGCACGGATTTTCAAAGGCATTTGCCATGACCGGCTGGCGTGTCGGTTATGCCTGTGGTCCTGCTGAAATAATTGATGCCATGATGAAAATTCACCAGTACGGTATTATGAGTGCCAATACCACCAGTCAGGAGGCGGCACTTGAAGCATTGCAAAACGGAACTTCCGCCATGCTCAAAATGCGTGAATCATATCGTGAACGCCGTAATGTCATGGTCAAAATGCTCAATGATATGGGGTTGAAATGTGTTATGCCGCAGGGGGCATTTTATGCCTTCCCGAATATTCAGAGTACCGGACTTGATTCAAAGACTTTTGCCAGACAGCTGCTTGAAAAAGAGCATGTTGCCGTTGTGCCGGGTGTTGCTTTCGGCGAGTGCGGTGAAGGTTATGTGCGCTGCTGTTATGCTACCGGCATTCAGGATATAATAGAGGCAATGAAACGTATCAAACATTTCGTTGACGGTTTGAAAAAATGATACAGAAATTAAAAGTCTTAAAAGGACGTGAAAAATCTTTGAAACTGCGCCATCTGTGGGTATTTTCCGGCAGTCTGGATATGAAAAATGCAGTTACTTCTGCATGGACTGAGCTGGTTGATTCCGATGGCAATTTTCTTGCTTATGCTTCAGTTAATCCGCTTTCAAAAATTGCCGCCAGAGTATGGAGTTTTGATGCGGATGATGCTCCGGACAAGGAGTTTTTCCGTAAGAAAATCATGTCTGCATTGAATTTCCGTAAAACGTGCGGATTTGAATTTGATAATATTCATGGAGTACGTCTGATAAATTCAGAGGGTGATGGACTGCCGGGAATCATTGCTGATGATTATGCCGGTGTTATTGTAGTTCAGTTTCTGACGTCTGGAGCGGCAGCTTATCGTGAGATCATATCAGAAATACTTTTTGAAAATGTACCGGGGGCAGTCGCTGTTTATGAAAAAAGTGACAGTGCGATTCTCGAAAAAGAACATCTGCCATGTTGTGACGGACTGCTTTCCGGAAAATTGCCGGACCAGTGTATCATAGAGGAAAACGGAGCAAAATTTGAGATAGATTTTGTCAATGGACATAAAAGCGGTTTTTACCTCGATCAACGCAGAAACCGTGATATTCTGAGCCGCTATGCCGCAGGTAAAACGGTGTTGAACTGCTTCAGTTATACCGGTGGATTCGGGGTCAAAGCTGCGCTTGCCGGTGCAAAGTTTGTAACTAATATTGACAGTTCCGCTCCGGCTCTTGAACGGAGTGCTGAAAATATGGCTCTTAACGGTATTGCAGAAAATTGCTATGAAGATATTGTGGGTGATGTTTTCAGTATGCTCCGCAAATTCCGGGCGGAAAAACGCAAGTTTGATTTTATTATTCTTGACCCGCCGAAACTGGTTCAGGGCAGGGGGGATTTGAAGCGTGCCGCCAAAGCATACAAAGATATGGCACTTGTTGCATTGCATATTCTCAATCCCGGCGGCATTCTTGCCAATTTTTCATGTTCAAGACTTATGCCGAAAGAGTTATTTCAGAAAATTACTTTTGATGCAGCTCTTGATGCCGGAAGAAATTTGCGTATGATAGAATTTCTGGAACAGGATATTGATCATGCGTGGAACTTGAACGTGCCTGAAGGATTTTATTTGAAGGGCCATTTACTTATGGCAGATTGATGAGGATTTATGAAAAAACTGCATATAAAACTTCCGCATGATTCTTATGATATAATCTTTGATGAATGGGATTCTCCTGAATTTGAAAAAACTGTTGCTGAATTTGACAGAGGCGGTCAGATTTTGACTGTCAGTGAGCGGAAGTTGCAGAAACTTTATCCTTTGGCGGCTTACCGCTACGGGGAATTATTTCTGCTTCAGGGAACAGAAGAAAACAAGAGTATGGCAGAAATTGAACGTTTGCTTGAATGTGCCGTTGAAAAAGGCTGCGACCGGAAAAGTCTTTTTATCGCTTTCGGTGGCGGTATTGTAGGAGATATGACAGGTTTTGCATCATCAATTTTTATGCGCGGTATTGATTTTATACAGGTTCCGACGACGCTTCTTGCCATGGTTGATTCCTCTGTCGGCGGCAAAACCGGCGTGAATCTTGCTTCAGGAAAGAATCTTGCCGGAGCATTTCATCAACCCAAAGCCGTTTTGACAGATGTGCATTTCCTTGAGACTCTGCCCGAACGTGAAATTCGCAACGGTCTCGGTGAAATCGTTAAATACGGTGTCGGTTTGAGTAAAGATTTGTTTGAACTGCTGGAAAATAATGTTGAAGGTTTGAAAAATCTGGATCTTGAACTTTACAGAAAAGTAGTATACGACTGTTGTGAGGTAAAATGCAGTATTGTCCAGCAGGATGAAAAAGAACAGGGTGTGCGTGCATTGCTCAATCTCGGTCATACTTTCGGCCATGCAGTTGAAGCGGTATCAAATTTTGAGATAACTCATGGAGAAGCTGTCGCAATCGGTCTTGTTTGTGCCGGAGAACTTGCTCTCCGTCTCAATCTGTGGCGGAAAGATGATTTTGACCGTATGTATTCACTGATGCTTAAACTTGGTTTGCCGGTAAAACTTCGTAAAGAGTGGAAGTTTGACGATATGATGAAAATAATGCTGCATGACAAAAAAACAGAGAGCGGAAAATTGAAAATAGTCCTTCCGACTTCTATCGGCAGCAGTATTGTAGAAAAAAATATTCCTGAAAATCTGATTCGTGAAAGTATGGAGGCCTGCCGTGAATAATCGTAATGCGTGTATCGTTCTCAATATGCTGTCTGGTATAGGATATGCTAAATATAAAGCTCTTGTAACAGAATTTGGTGAACCTGCACGTATTTTTGAGGCGTCCAAAAGTGAATTGACCGCAGTAAAAGGTATTTCAGATACAATCGCAGATAAAATTCTTTCATATAAAGAATTAGTCGATCTGGATAATGAATTGCTGCTCGCTGAACGTGGCGGTGTGCAGATCATTACACTTGCAGATAAGGAATATCCGGATGAATTACGCAATATTTATGATCCTCCGCTCTGTTTGTACGTCCGCGGCAAATTGCCTTCATTCACCCGTAATGCAGTCGCCATTGTCGGTTCACGCAAAATGTCAATGTACGGTGAACGGATGACAAAAGCTTTTGCTCAAGATGCTGTAAATCAGGGATTTATAGTTGTTTCCGGTCTTGCATTCGGAGTGGATTATGTCGCTCATAAAGCAGTTGTCGATGCTGACGGAATCACTGTGGCTGTACTTGGCGGAGGTCTGATGCAGATACATCCGAGAGAGCATATTCCGCTTGCCCGTGAGATAATTCAGAAAGGTGGCGCAGTTATCAGTGAATTTCCAATGGATTTTCCGGTCAGCAGAACATCTTTTCCACGCCGCAACCGTATAGTTTCAGCATTGAGTTCAGCGGTTATTGTGATAGAGGCTGGACTTGATTCCGGAGCTTTGATTACAGCAAATATTGCATTGGAGCAGGGCAAAGAAGTTTTTGCTGTCCCCGGAAATGCTGATAATCCTCAGGCAAAAGGCTGCCATAAACTCATCCGTGAAAGTGCCGCTAATCTGGCAGAAGATTTTTCACAGGTCGCCGAAGTTCTTGACGGAGGACTTTTCCATGCAGCTGAATTTGCAGAGAATCCGTTTGAAAATTATGAGGCGGAATCCTGTTTTTCTGAAGATGAGCAAATCATTGTTGATTTGCTCAAAAACGGAGATAAAACTATGGACGATCTCGCCCTTGAAAGCAATATGGAATCCGGCGCACTGCTCGGTATATTGATGAAACTTGAAATGAAGTTCGTTGTTCTCAAAAATCCCGACCGCTCATACCGGTTGAGATAAATATATGCTTCAACTTGATTTTTCAATCTCTTTTTGAAAAGGCTCTGTTCCCATTGAGGCTTTTTTGCAGTAATAAACAGTTTATTTATACTCTTTGATTGCCTGTGCGGCTGTGGCGCGGAGATTTTTTGCATGCAAAGATAACGGACAGCCGCCGATGTATGCACTGGTGATGTCAATGTTGTGTTTTTTCTCATGGGCAACAAGTTTCGGAAGATTGCGGCCGACACAGATGGAAAAACTGTTGCCGATCATTAAAACTTTCAAATCTTTTGCTGCAAGATTTATGATTGTTCCGAACACAATAAGTATTAATATTGCTTTCATGTTTTTACACCTTGTTTAAATAATATTTTGCGATTGCGGCAAGACCTTTCAATGTGAAATCATCTTTGCCGTCAATGAGTTTCTGAGTTGTATTCTGATTTAAAATCGACTGCCGTCCGCCTCCGCAAACGTAAACCGGTGAATCCGGCGGCAGAAGTTTGAGAAAATTATTCATAAGCTGTAATGTCCCCGCAACTGCTGCACTCTGAATGCCGATTTGCATGGCATTTGCTGTAAGACATTCAGGGATAATACTTTGCAAGTCTGGAGCGGTAATGCAGTCAATCTGCGGCAATGCTCCTGTATAATCATGCATGGCTTGAGCGAGTATTTTTGTTCCCGGCAATATAGCACCGCCAATAAACTTTTTATTTTTAACGACTTCCAAAGTTATCGCTGTACCTGCATCAATAATGATACCGCTTGAATATTTTTGTACCAGAGCGGCACAATTTACAATTCTGTCCATGCCGAGAGTCGGCGGAGCTGCGCTGAAATCAACAAATGGAATGTTTTGAGCGAAACACGGAACTGCGTCCGGAAAATTTTTCTGCATTATTGCTGTTATATCCGGCACAACGGATGAGTAAACAGTCAAAACATCCGACGGTAATTCAGTGAATGGAATTGCTGATGTATCGAATGTATGACAACTCTCCCATTCAACAGCTGTCTTATCTGATGAAGCAACAGCTATTTGAGTATGGGTATTGCCGATATTCAGTACGCAGAAGCGTTGCATTTTTTAACTCAGTTTTTCGATGATTTTTGCCAGAGGCATAAAGAGTGCAACAACGATTGTACCGACGATGACAGCCAGACCGACGATCATTAAAGGTTCGATCATTGAGGTCAATGCACCTACGGCGTTATCGACTTCTTCTTCATAGGTATCTGCAATTTTGTCCATCATTTCGGGGAGTTTACCGGTTTCTTCACCGACTTCGACCATGGAAACCACCATAGCGGGAAAGATTTTTGTCTGGTCAAGCGGACCTGCGATACCTTCACCTTCTTTGACGGCATCGTAAACTTTTTGAATTGCAGAGGCAACGACTTCATTACCTGAAGTTTCTTTAACGATAGAGAGCGCATTCAAAACCGGCACACCGGATGACATCAAAGTACCGAGAGTACGACTGAAACGTGCGATTGCAGTACGTGAAATAATCGGTCCGAAAAGCGGCATATTGTATTTTATCCAGTCCAGCCCCCATTTGCCTTGCGGAATTTTGTTGAGGATTTTGAAAAATACGATAACGCCGAAGACGAAAGCGATGGCGATCCACCATTTTTCTTTGAGCAAATCGGAAAAGTTCAAAACGAATTGAGTGATGCCTGGCAGCGGCTCTCCTTCCATAAGTTCGGTAAAGATTTTTTTGAAGTTCGGGACGATGAAAATCATCAAACCTGTAACTGTAAGACCGGCAACAGAGAGAACGACGCAGGGATAAACCATGGCGGATTTGACTTTGCCTGCGATTTTTGCGGATTTTTCCATGAATGAAGCCAGACGGTCAAGAATGATTTCCATAGCACCGGAAGCTTCACCGGCACGAACCATGTTCAAAAAGAGTTTATCAAATGATTTTGGGTTGAGTGCGAGAGCTTCTGCAAAAGTGGTACCGCTTTCAACGGATTCGGCAGTTTCAGCAAGGATGGATTTGATTTCAGGTTTTTTGCTCTGGCGCTGAAGGGTTTTGATTGAACGGATAAGCGGCAGACCGGCTCCGAGCAGGATGGCGATCTGGCGGGTGAGGACGGTCAAATCTTTTGGTTTGATTTTTTTAGGCCCGAGAGAGAGGTTGATCTCCATAGCGCCGACACCGCCTTTTTTGGCACCGCCTTTTGCTGCGTCTTTGGAGGCGGCAGCTTTTTTTACATCTGCATTTTTGACAGAGGACGGATAAAGCCCCATTTTTTTGATCTCGGAAATTGCCTGATCTTCGGTATCTGCGGTAATCTTTCCTTTGACAGTCTTACCTTTGGCATCCATTGCTACATACATGAAATTGGGCATAACATAATCTCCATATACAAAGTTATCAAAATAATACTTAATAATAACATAGTACAATTATTTCATTTTTTCAAATGATTTAAACAATAAAAACGTGATTTTAACTTTTTTTCTTTATATTTCATATAAAAATCAATAAAAAATTTGACAAAAAGGCTTTTGTGGTGTATTGTATGATTTTTGAAAGGAAGTTACCTATGCCAAAGCGTACAGATATTCAAAAAGTTTTAATCATCGGTTCAGGTCCCATTATCATCGGTCAGGCTTGTGAGTTCGACTACTCCGGTACTCAGGCTTGCAAAGCTCTCCGCAAAGAGGGATATGAAATCGTCCTCGTAAATTCAAACCCCGCAACTATTATGACTGACCCCGGTATGGCGGATCATACCTATATCGAACCCCTTACCGTCCAGAGCCTTGAGAAAATCATCGACAAAGAACGTCCCGATGCTCTGCTGCCAAATCTCGGCGGTCAGACTGCTCTCAATCTTGCCATCGGTCTTGAAGAAGCCGGAATCCTTGCCAAATACAATGTCGATGTTATCGGTGTTGACCTCAATGCTATCAAACGCGGTGAGGACCGTATCATTTTTAAGGAAACCATGAATCGCCTCGGCGTTCCCATGGCAAAATCAGAACCTTGTTACTCTCTCGAAGAAGCTGAAAAAATCGCAGCTGATTTCGGCTATCCTGTCGTTCTGCGTCCAGCATATACAATGGGCGGTACCGGCGGTGGTATTGTTTATAACGTTGAAGAACTCCGTGAAGTATGCGCCAGAGGTCTTGAAGCAAGTCTTATTCATCAGGTTCTTATCGAAGAATGTGTGATCGGTTGGGAAGAGCTTGAACTTGAAATCGTCCGTGATAAAACCGGCAAAAAAATTACTGTCTGCTATATCGAAAATGTCGACCCCATGGGTGTGCATACCGGCGACAGTTTCTGTGTTGCTCCCATGCTGACTGTTCCTGAATCTGTTCAGAAACGTTTGCAGGATTATGCTTACAGCATCGTTGAAGCAGTCGGAATCACCGGCGGCTGCAATGTTCAGTTCGCTCATAACAAAGTCGATGACCGCATCATCATCATTGAAATCAATCCCCGTACATCACGTTCAAGTGCTTTGGCTTCAAAAGCTACCGGTTTCCCGATTGCCAGTATTTCAACTCAGCTTGCTGCCGGTTTGACTTTGAGCGAAATTCCTTATTGGCGTGACGGTTCTCTGGATATGTACACCCCATCCGGAGATTACGTTGTTGTCAAATTTGCCCGCTGGGCATTTGAAAAATTCCCGCAGGCAAAGGATCACCTCGGTACTCAGATGAAGGCTGTTGGCGAAGTTATGTCAATCGGCAAAAACTTTAAAGAAGCCATGCAGAAAGCTATCCGTTCCCTTGAAATCGGACGTTCCGGTCTCGGCGGTGTAAAAGACTTTGAACCGCTCTCACTTGATGAACTCCGCAAGAAAATGGCAATTCCTTCAAGTCAGCGTTATTTCCTTATGTACGAAGCATTTAAGAAGGGAATGACTGTTGATGAAGTTGTGAAAATGACTAAAATTACTCCTTACTTCATCGAACAGATTTATGAACTTGCTCAACTCGAACTTGAACTTCAGAGCTACAATTTTATCTCATTGCCTGAAGAACTGCTCGTAAAGGCAAAACGTGACGGTTTCTCTGATAAGTACCTTGCAAAAATGTTCAAGGTCGATGAAAAAACTGTCCGTGAACGCCGTGTCAAAGCAGGCGTAACTGCCAAGTTCTGCAAAGTCAATGTTTCCGGTGTTGAGGATGCCGCTTACTATTACTCAACTTATGCCGAAAATGCAGTTGACGAAGTAAAGATTTCTGACGGCAAAAAGATCATGATTCTCGGCGGCGGTCCCAACCGTATCGGTCAGGGTATCGAATTTGACTACACTTGCGTACATGCCGCTTTTGCACTCCGTGATGCAGGTTATGAATCAATCATGATCAACTGTAACCCGGAAACTGTTTCAACTGACTACGATACCAGCGATAAACTTTATTTTGAACCGCTTACCGTTGAAGATGTTATCTCAATTTATGAGAAAGAAAAACCCTACGGCGCAATTGTTCAGTTCGGCGGTCAGACTCCTTTGAATATCGCACAGCAGCTCAAAGATGCCGGTATCAATATCCTCGGTACACAACCCGAAGGTATCCGTTTGGCTGAAGACCGTGAATATTTCCGTGAACGTATGCTTGCTTTGCAGATTCCGCAGCCTGAAAGCGGCATTTCCCGTTCACTTGATGAAGCTGTTGCTCTCGGACGTCAGATCGGTTATCCCGTCATGGTCCGTCCCTCGTTCGTTCTCGGCGGTCGTGGTATGGCTGTGATTTATGATGAGCCGACTCTCAAGAAATATGCTGTTGAAGCTATCAAAGTCAGCCCTGAATATCCGATGCTGATTGACCGTTTCCTCGGTAATGCCATTGAGTGTGAAGTCGATGCGCTCTCTGACGGCAAGGATACTTTTGTTGCAACAGTTATGGAACATATCGAACTTGCCGGTATTCACTCCGGTGACTCTGCATGTGCAATTCCACCTGTTACTATCGAAAAGAAACATCTTGATACTATTGAAGAATATGCTTCAAAAATCGCTAAAGACTTCAAAGTTGACGGTATTCTGAACGTTCAGTTCGCTATCTGTGATGACAAAGTCTACATCATCGAAGCCAACCCCCGCGCTTCCCGTACCGTTCCGTTGGTCGCTAAAATCACCGGCGTACCTCTGGCTCGAATCGCAACCGGTTTGATGCTCGGACAGCCTTTGTCTGATTTTGCCAAGTATCTCAAGAAAAAGGCAAACAACTACTACGGTGTTAAAGAAGCTGTATTCCCCTTCAATATGTTCCCCGGCGTTGACCCGATCCTCGGACCGGAAATGCGTGCAACCGGTGAAGTCATGGGTATTGCCGACAACTTCGGTCTGGCATATTTCAAGAGTCAGCAGGCTGCCAATGCTCCGCTGCCCTTGAGCGGAACTGCTTTGATTTCTGTCAGCCGCCGTGAACGCGAATATCTGCTGCCGGTCGTTGAAGGCTTGCACAAACTCGGTTTCAAACTTATGGCTACCGAAGGTTCAGCCAAATATCTTGCCGAACACAATATCCCGCACACCTTCGTTTATAAACTCAACGAAGGCCGTCCCGATATCGCTGACAAGATCAAAAATAACGAAATTCAGCTCATCATCAATACCCCCTCCGGTAAAGATGCAAAAACTGATGACAGTTATATCCGCATGATGGCTATTCAGCACCAGGTCGCTTATATGACCACCATCGCTGCTGCAAAAGCCACCGTTGCAGGTATCGAAGCCGCTCAGAAAAACAGCATTCAGCCCAAATCTCTGCAAGAATATCAGAGCATGGACTGATTTGTAAATAGAGATTGATATTTTTCGGGGAGGGAAGGAATAGAAACTTGTTTCAACAAGGTTTTTTCCTTCCCTCCCCGAACCCCTCCCAACCTTTTTACAAAAACTTTTATATTCGGATTTTATCTTTTGTTTTTACAAAATATAAAATCCGTTTTTTTATTATCTCTTAATGCAACAGCATATTTTACTAATAAATCGGATCGTTCATTGAGAGATTTTTCAGCGAAGAAATCAGTTCTTAATTGTAGTTGTTTTGTCTTATGCCAGAGACAGAACGGCGGTAATTTATGATTTCTTGAAACAAGTACTATGCGGATATTTTCGGTAATCAAATTATAATATTCATCATTTTGCTGGTGTGATTTTATAAATCTCAATACGTCAAAAAAAATATCGGCATCCTCCCGACAGGAGGCAATTACGCTGATATTATCTGCGTCAAACACTTTTCCCGCCCGCAACGCCGCCCATGCGGTAATGATGCGTAAAATAAGGTTTTTCATATTGGTTGTCTTTCCGAAATCATTATATTTTTGCCTCATTGATACTGTATTGATAAAACGCGATACTTCTGCAAAAAAGATACAATAAGAGAAGGCGGTCTTTTTCTGTAAGATTCAATCGAGTGATTTCATCGTCAATTGGTTCAACTGTTTTTTTCGGTACGAAAGAAAACAGTGTATCTTGTTCAAAAGACGTTTCTTTATGGTAATAATTGGAATCAGCCTGATGAATTTGGAATTGACATCTACTCTTATTGATTGTAACATTTCCCCAGAGAGTATTGTCACTCATGCCACCAAGAGCGTGAAAATTACTGGCAACAAAAAATGCGGGCAGATGAATTTTTCCCGAAACAGAGTGATCGTTATTGTAAAATCTGCCGGAACCTTTATAGAAAAAGCGGGACCAGAATGTCCATTCAAAACAACCGATTTCCTGATCGTTTAATTTGATATGAACGATATTTCCGGAGGTGCGTTCTGCTTCCAGCCGTTGATTGCCAAGCAGCAATACTCCATACTCTTTGTCATGTTTCAAAAATCCGGAACACCTGAAACACATATAGCCGGCAGGAGATACGTTTCCTGCGCTATCAATATTCCAAAGAGTCCTTTCACACGATCTGCCCCCCGGTGAGTGTCCATGATAACAGCGTCCAAACACAATTTTGTTTAATGACTCAACTGTTTTTTGAGAAAACAAATGAAAGTATCTGCGGTTTTCATTTAATTTGCTTTCGCACCACTCACGCGGCGGCAGAAAAAATTGTTCCAGAGACATAGTTGCAACTCCCCTCATAATGTTTACTTTAAGTTTTTATCCAACTTCCATACGTTTTCACGATCTAAAAAACCAGGTGAGTACAAAAACGGATTTCCTTGCTTCAATGCTTGTATGGCTTTAGTAAAACGTGAATAAATTTCAGTTTCTTGAGAATATTTTTTTTGAGTTTCTGCAACTAACTCAATATATTTCACATCATTATAAAATACAATTCCCCACAAGGCGTATCCAACGACCTCCAAACTTTTATCATTCAGAAACGAAATGGAAGTTTTAATTCCTAAATCAGTTTTTCCGAAGTAATAAACCCCAGATAAAAAACATATTTTAGCCAGACGGTTCTTTAATAATTTTTTATCTAAAACTTCTTCTACAACAGTCCAAAAATCTTCTCTATACTTAAGAGTTATAATTGCCATTTCTGCAATTTTAACAGAGTTTGAGTTCAAATATGGAATCAAGCTCAAAGAGTCTTTCTCTTGCAGAACATCACCGATTTCATTATATGATAAACCGATCAGGTGTTTTCTTTCTTCTAAATCGATCATTAGTATTTCCTCCATGATACATCTCCTGCTTCATTTCCTAAAGCATCTATTAATTTCTTTTGCTTATAAACTTTCTTGAAGATACGCCGCCCC
>JAFVPG010000083.1 GCA_017505415.1 Lentisphaeria bacterium
ACTGCATAAAGTGGCGGGTTAGCTCAGTTGGTTAGAGCGTCGGAATCATAATCCGCAGGTCCCCGGTTCGAGTCCGGGACCCGCTACCACTTTTGAGTGCCGGAGTGGCGAAATGGCAGACGCGCTAGACTCAAAATCTGGTTCCCTCTGGGAGTGTGGGTTCAAGTCCCACCTCCGGTACCATTTTTTTGTGATTTTACCCTGAAATGTAAAAGTTTCAGGGTGTTTTTTTGCCCGGATTTGTATGACCTCTTGTATGACCTCTATTTCGGCACAAAAAAAGCGGGGATCACTCCCCGCCGTTGATGAACTTGTCAAGCTCGTTATCTTCTCTGCGGAAGAAAATTGATTTTTGAAAAAGTGATTTTGTCAGATTTGTTTCGCGCAGGCCAAACGGCGTGCCGTCAAGCCGCACCACCCTTCAGCGCTGCGTTCAAAACCGGGTGATGCAATCGGCTTGTCGGGGCGGAGCTTTGTGCGAAGACCGGCGGATGGCTCGTGCGTCAATGTCGTGTTTTGCAAGCGGGAAGCCGCCGTCCGTTGTTTTTTATGAGCGATCTGTGTAAAATATCTGTAAAAAAATTCGGGTATGCACTTGAAAAAACGTAAAATCATGGTATATTAATGGAACAGTGCAAGAAATTTGTACACCTGTCGGGGTGTGGCTCAGCCTGGCTAGAGCGCTGCGTTCGGGACGCAGAGGCCGGAGGTTCAAATCCTCTCACCCCGACCATTCTATTTTAAACTCCTTTATTTCAACTTCTTACAGTGATTTTTTCCTGCTCTTTTTCTGCCTTGAAGTGGACCACAAACTGGACCACACCCAAAGGAAAATGTGTTTCATGGCAGCAGAAATCCCGAATCTCGTCAAGCGTAACGGCATCTATTACTTCCGGTGTCGTATTCCCTCAATTTTGACCAATGGGCGTGCCCGTGAGGTAAAAATATCGCTGAAAACCGGCAATTTGACTTCCCGCCTCCTCGATGTTATAGTGAAAGTATCAGATTACTCACGGAGAGTAATCGCAGAATCACTTAAAACTCACAACCAAGGAGGTGCAAACGACATGAATATTGTCACCGAAATCCGAAACAGAATAACTCAATACATCGAAACCAGTCTCATTGACCAAGATATTTACACTTGCGAATACGGAGCTACTTGCAACGCATCCAAAGCCGAAGGCCGAAAAATGATGCTGAATGTGTGCAACAGTGTGGAAAATGCTCTGAAAGACAATACTATTCCTCAATGGGCGACTGCAACAGCTGATGATTTGCTCAAAGATGTGGCTGTCCCTGATAATCTCCGCAATTTTGCCGGACGGGAGTTTCTGAAAGGCTTTCTTTATTGTGCCAGAGTCCAGCGTGAACATTTGGATGGAGCCCGATATACGACTGAGTATTCCCCGGAAGATTTCAACCGTGTTCTGGGAGCAGGATTCCCATCAGCTCAAAAAATCATCGACGATGAAAAGTTTGATACTCTTGGAGATTTGGTCAAATCCTATATCGCTGTCCCGGTAAAAAGATGCCAGAAGCTTCACGACGACATCATCAATTCGCTCAATTTGCTTTGCGAATGGTTCGGCAGTGAAACTGACATCCGTAAACTCTCCCGTCGAGAGATGAGGAACTTCCGGGACAATGTGCTTCGCAAACTTCCAGCCAACCGGAAAAAGTCTCCGGGATTACGTGATAAAACGTTGGCAGAACATTTGGAGGACACCAAACACGACAAAATCTCAATTACGACAGTCAATCACCACCTTGCCAGATTGAGCGGATTCTTTTCCTGGTGCGTTGATGGTGAATACATTACCGCCAATCCGGTTGCGAATATGGGATTGGAGAGCGATTCCAAAGTATCGGAAGAAAGAGAAACCTACAGCAAAGAGGAACTGGAAAAAATCATCACTTCGCTTCTGCAGAAAAATCTTTGTGCATGGTCTCCGTATAAATTGTGGATTCCGCTTATCATGCTTTACTGCGGATGCCGACAAAATGAAGCTTGTCAGCTTTTTGTCTCGGACATTGTTGAACAGGATGGTGTTTTGTGTTTCAGTTTCGCTGAAAATGAAGAGACTGGAGCCAGAGTGAAGAATATCAGCAGTATCAGAACGACTCCCATCCATCCGGTATTGCTTCAAATGGGCTTTTTAAGCTACGTAGAGCAGAGGATAAAGTCTGCTGGTGTATCTGATACCCGAAAGATACAACTTTGGCCAGAATGCAAGTATGATAAAATGAATGGCTATGCCGGAGCGTTCCGAAGATTCTTTGAGCGTTTCAATCGCAAATACATCACGACCAATCCCAAACGCACGTGCTACAGCTTGCGGCACAACTTTATCGACAATCTCAAACAAAGTGAAGTTTCGGAGAACGTCGTTTCGGAAATAGCAGGACATTCAAATGGAAAGATAACTTATCGCCGTTACGGTAAGGCATTGAAAGCAACGGTAAAACTCGATGCAATGAAGAAACTTGATTTTGGCTTTGACATTTTCGATGTGACTGGATTATCACCTAAAACAGAAGCTGAAATCCTTGCTGCCGCCGCTGTCATCCAACAGAACAATTCTGCATCAGCTTGAAAAAAGCGACATTTGATGTTAAATTTAAAGAGACAGGAGCTGTCACAGTGGCAGCTCCATTTTTATTTTTGGAAAGATGTCAGAGAAATGTTCTCTTTCCTGCAAATGATTGAGGTGACACATTCTTTCCTTGTACAAAATGAGCCCGAAAATGGCTTGAAAACAAGGAGAATTATCTATGGCGAAAAAAAGTTTAAGCCAGTCAGAACTCATTCAGGAGTTACTCAATCTTATCAGTGATGACAAATTGGCAAATTTGGAATCTTTGTGTTCCGAAGTCTCTCCCGGTGTAAAAAAACAACTGAAAAAGCATATTATCAACCGTAATTTGCTTCCTTTGCGTAAGTTGGCAGAAAAATGCAACAGTGTTGGAGGTGCAAGATGAAAGAATTCCTGCAACACTCATTATTATTTGATTCTTACAGATGGACTGACCATCGTGAAATGCAGGAACTTTACAGCAGGATGCTCTCTGAAATTCCTCAAGGCGGTTTTAAGCCTAAAACGGTTGAGAGCTTGAAAAGCCATTTGAGATTGTTTCTGTGCAATCTTTATGTAGCCTATTATTACGAAAAGCCAATTGCTATATCGCTCAAAGCGGAAAAGTTCACCCACGGCAGATATCATGACTTGCACATAAAAAGGATACCATTTACTGCAATTTACCAGTATCTCAAAGAGGCTGGATGGATTGAATACAAAACCGGATTCATGCCTTTCTCCCATGATGACGATGAAAAAGTTTTTACCGGAAGTTTGACCCGGATTTGGGCTTCTCCCAAACTTACTGCTGAATTTGATAAAATCATCAATTATCTTCCTTAAGAGTAAATCTCGGAATTTGATATCTGGCGATTTCCAATCATTTTTGTCAACTATACCAACCGGAATTGTCTTGTTAATAACAAACCAAAAAACAGCAGCTAACTGAAACACATCTGATGCATAAGATGGTTTTATCGAATGGTCAATACTACGATTGCTTTCTTCGGGTGATAACCAAAAGCGTGGACCCAAATTTTCACCATCTCTCGTAATATCGTTATCAATTATCTGCTCTGGGGCTGAACATAATCCAAAATCTGCCAATGCCCAAGTTCCACCTAAAGCAAGAATATTGTCTGGTTTGATATCTCGATGAATAATTTTTCTAGAATGTAAATGCTTTAAGCCTTGCGCCAATGACATGAAAAGTCCAGCGTAAATATCATAATTAATAGGAGGATTTTTTGCAATAAATTTTGATAAACTTTCACCACCACATTCCATGATTACAAAAGGAACTTCCGTAGGCAGTTTGTTTCGATAATTGGACTTATAGCGAAGCATTGTACACTGTCCGGAATCTATATATGAAATCAATCCTTGGGTTTCATTTTTAGCTTCAGCATTAATTTTTAAGACTTCAATTTCTCGTTCAAATCTATCTTTTCGATTCCCATAGTCATTAGTTAAAAATTTTATAGCTACAGGCTCTCCAGTGGCTTGATTTGCAGCAGAACAGACAACACCATTTCCGCCTTGCCCCAAGCAATCTTCCAAAGAGTACGCAGCATTAGGTGTTTCTACCTTGTCAACTTCGTATGTATAGTTTCTATATAAAAAATCCATAATAAAAACTATTGTTATTTGAACACTGAATTAGAGTATTGAAATACTTTTACCTCTTCCGGCCAAGTCAAGGTCTTATCAAAAAGTTCGACAGAATTATGCTCTTCTACTTTAGTTTGCATAAATACTTTAGTGTCTGGTTTTGTACATAAGAAAGTACCATGCAAAAACGTTTGCAAAAGTTTACTTCTCCATTCTCTACTTGATTTTGAATTGGCATGACTTACGCATTTCAAGGCGTACTCTTGTAAGTAAGAATATTGCGAGTTAGGAGAAATGTTTTCATCAATAAAGCGTAAGTCTTTGACTAAAAAGGTTAAATCTTTATCTTTTAATGTTCCTCCTGCCTCAACCAATGTTTTTACAGCATCAAATAAAGCATAAAAATCAGATTTTTGACGAAATCTAGTATTGGACAACTTGATTTTTGCATGAATTCGTTTTATCTCTTCCAGAATTTTTTCATAACGCTCATTATAAAATTCAAATTCTTTTGATGACCATTTGGTTCCATTCAGATAAAAAGAATCCAAAGATTCCTTTTTTTCTTGCGGACCATCAATTAATACAGCTAACAATTCTGAAGCGTATTCTACATCAGCAGAACGTCTGCGATTTGCAACCGTAAATAATTTGATTGATTCAAAAAATTCATCACTTGCTATTTTTTCTGCTAATTTATAAAATTCTCCAGGATAATCAGCTTTTCTCAGTTCTTGAGTAGTAAGAGGGAAAGAGTATTTGTTTACACGAGAATAGATTTCTCTTATTTGTTCTTCTGAAATGAAACTTACTTCATTGAAGTTTATTTCATAACTCAAAAATTGGTTTTGAATATCTTCGGGCAATTCGGCGAACTTTTTCCCTTCATATTCTCCTTGATACGGAGCATCTAAAGCAAATTTTCCATCTATAAATTCCAAAATTGCATTGATTCGCTGTTGCCCATCAATTACTTTGCGGACTGTAGACTGAGTTTTATTTATTTCTTTAGATAGAAAAATTTTCGGCATCGGAATATTTTTCAAAATGGTGTCAATAAGCATAATTTTCGCACTTTGATTCCACACCAAGCGTCGTTGATAATCAGGTTGAATAATGATTTTGTGGTCATTGTGCCAATCTTTCAAATCAGCGATTGGGTGATTTGTAGAACTCCATGTAACACGATTATCATTCATTGTAAATCCTCCAAAATATGACTTAAATATTTTATTTCTTTATCTGTGTTAAAACATCCCACTGAGAAACGGACTGTCCCTTCGGGGGCAGTCTTCATTTGTTTGTGAGCTAATGGTGCACAGTGCAATCCGGAACGTACACAAATTCCATTTTGAGCCAAATAAGTATCAAGTTCCGCAGGTGACATTGTCAATGGTACTATTGATATTACTCCCGCGTTATTAGGCAATTCATCACTTATGATGGTACAAAAATCAGAATAACCACTCAACACTTCAAATAAGGCTTGAGTCATCTCTGTTTTTTTCTTAGTTATGACATCCCCGTTTTTTAAAAGCCAATTTGTTGCAACAAGCAAACCAAGTATATTCAATGAATTCATGCTTCCGACTTCAAATCTTTCAGGAATTGCTTCCGGCATTTCATCTTCTTCGGAAAAAATTCCAGTTCCTCCCAAGATAACAGGTTGCAAACAGTATGAGGTGTTGATAACAAAACCACCAATTCCAGAAGGACCATATAAACCTTTGTGTCCAGCCCAGATAACAAAATCTGCATTCAAATCGGTTGCAATCACAGGAATTGTTCCTGCCGTCTGTGCACTATCCAGAATTGTAACTGCGTTGTACATTTTGGCTTCTGCAAAGATTTTCTCTACTGGTAAAATATTGCCAAATACATTGGATGCATGAGTACAAATTACCACATCAGGCTCTGCGTTAGCGAACAAAAAGCTGGTTTTGCTTTCATCCCATGAAAAACGTTCAAAAGGCAGAATGTTCAATGCGAATCCATATTTTTGTTGCATCGCCCAGATAGTTCTATAGGTTGCATTATGCTCAAAAGGCGAAATATAAACGTTTTTTATCGTTGAAAAATCCAGTCCCTGTATGATTTGATTTGCCGCAAGTGTCGCTGATGCAGAAAAAATAATTTTCTCCGGAGTAACTCCAAATATGATTGCAAGATTCTTCCGGAGTACATTTGCATGCTGAAGCATATTATCTGCAAGATGATGATGCCCTCTGGAGCCATTGACTCCGAACTCCTGAAACATTTTCATTGTCTCGGAGTAAAAGTCCACTGGCTTGGGAAAACTAGTTGCAGCATTGTCAAAATATGCTAAAGACATTTACTCCTCCAACCAAGCTTTAACACGTTCCCAAAGGATTTCGCAAATACGCTCACTACGTTGCTGAATCAATCCCGCATCCCATTTGCCCTCTTTGCCAATGTTGACAATAGGAACGATATGTTTGTTGTGCGCAGCATTACGCAAATTGTTTAGTACGGAATCTTTCAGTGTGATACCATCATTTTTTGCAGCTTCAGCTAACTGGGTTAATTTATCAACATCTATTTCAGCCAGATGCTTGTAGTAGTAGTATTTTTCAGCCCATCCTTTATTGCTGGCAGATTCATTGATTTCTTCCGGGAGCAAAGTCAGATTGCCAATGGTATTTTGATATTCATCAGTGTAAATTCCTTTGTCCCAATCCGCATTTTCTCTGGGTTTACCAGGGGCAATGTGTTCAATATCAGACAAATCGTCTGCGTCCCAGAATTTTACATCAAGACACGGATTACATCCTAGAGTTCCTATTTTCATCAAACCGGGATAAGTTTCATCAGCAATCGTATCATGAGCAGCAACCAACAATGCGAAACGACAAACAAACTTTGCTTTATCATATCGCAGATTCATTTTTGCTTTTTTTAGCCATTCTTCTTTTGTTCCCAAAGACTTTTTATCAAGTTCTTTTTTGAGATATGCTTTGAGATTAGATATGGTCATGTCAGATACGTTTCCAGCCCATGAAAAT
Organism: Lentisphaeria bacterium; assembly: GCA_017505415.1. Classification (GTDB taxonomy): domain Bacteria; phylum Verrucomicrobiota; class Lentisphaeria; order Victivallales; family Victivallaceae; genus RGIG5270. Next base: position 7,214 of record JAFVPG010000083.1, read on the forward strand.
GAAGGAACACCTTTATCTGCATCGCCTTTAAGCAAAGTTCTGTAAACATTATCAAGTCCGGCATTTGTATCCGCAGCTCGCCACAACGTATAAAATGCCGCTATAGCTTTTACGGCATCACAGAAATTTTGAGCAGAATTTTCTTTTTCAGACAAAACATCTGAATAGAAGCGACTCAAAATAGTATTTGCCATCTTATGTCCAGAGTCTTTCAGATATTTTACCAGCAAGAAGATTAAATTCATCTGGTCATCAGAAATTCGTTCAAGCCCTTTGTAAGCTCCTGATTGAGGTTTGTGCTCCTGAATATTGATATAGAATCGGGCATGTTGTCCCATTCGTTGAATAAATTCAGCTTTTTTTTGCGATGAATCGCATGCCATATAAACACTGTTTAACCAACGACGTTGTACACTGAACTGACTGGACAATTTATAACCAGAAATAACCAATGCCAGAGAAGTCAGGAACTCATTTGTAAAACGATTCTTTTTAGCATCAGAAGTTACTTTGTCCAACAATTCGTCGACGTAACTGAAATCCTTTTCAACTGTTGACCCCTTATATGATTCGGTGTAATTGACAACAATCGGTTTGAATGTTTCTATGGATGTCAATGGAGTTCCGGATGCATTCAATGATTGGAACATATCAAAAGCTACAGCCATGTATGAAACAGTGTCTCCATACGCAATATCTTCACGTGCAAATACATCGAGGATAATCGGTGAACGATTTTCCTTGTGCCAATACACGGCATATTGTTTTTTTTGACTATCTGCCATACGAAACTCCTACAATTTGGATGCGATACCATAGCGTAATATAGCAAGCTTATCCAAAAAAGTCAAGACAAAGACCGATTTTTTTGGATGAATTTTGCATAAATTGAACAAATTTCATCCAATTACGCCTTGAATGTGTCTGTGAAGCAGGAATTTTCATACGGCATCTTTGATATTTTTAGTGCAAGTTGTTAGTTTTTAATGCCTTGCAGCAATCAAGGCATCTCGTGCATATTTTCCTGGCAAATAAAATTTCCATGTGCCATATTTTACGATAATGCGATATCCTAAAACAAGAGTAACCGTTATTTTAAGATACTGGGGAAATCTAAAATAAAAGCTTCTTTTACTTTTGACTCGACGCAAAAAATCCCTGTTTTTTCTACTGTATCTACTGTATCTGCTGTTTTTTCAAAAATTTTTCAAAAGCAGCATAAGATTTTTGTTTCGGGGGCGCATTAGATAGCTAAGGATATTGCCAACTCTCCAAAACAGAATGTCCGCTGCGCAAGATGATGATGCTGTTGATATACTCCAGTTCTTTGAGTTTTTTCATCATGTTCAGAAGAATCTCCGAATCGGCTCCGGTGTATGTTCTGTGTCGGGCACCTTCGTAGGCGGCGAATCGGTTTCCTGCCCGATTTCCTGCTGCAGCTTTTTAATTTCTTCTTCCTCAGCAGCCAGCTGTTCTGCCAGTTCCCTGATTTTCCCCAACAAGCGGATATATTCTTTTCCACGCGGAGCTTTTAACCATTCAAAATAAGCCTGCTTTTCTTTCATCTGAAACCGGTTCTTATCTTTTTGTAACATCAGATGTCCGAAGCTATTACTTTTTTTCGTTGAAGCCTCTGTTTTATTTTGCTTTTGCTGCATACGAACTCCTCACTTTCCCATAACGGCTCTTATCTGTCTGACACACACTCTAGGTATTCGTTATATAATCCAACCGGTCTATCCTCTCAAATCCCATTCTCCTAATATATTGCACCGAATAATTTATATCTTCTTCCGATGTATACGCAGAAATCCTTGGTATTCGTATCACACATTTCTCCTGCAACCCGTGAGTAACTATATATTCCAGCCATTTCATTGTCATTTCATTGTTTTTAC
>JAFVPG010000084.1 GCA_017505415.1 Lentisphaeria bacterium
CATTTCGAGTTTATCCTGTGTTTTTGGGAGGTACTATGAGTAATAAACCAGCATTCGCCATTCTGCGATTTGAAAAGCACCGCGGCAATCCTGCAAAGAAGATTGAGGATCACCACGAACGTAACAAAGAACAATACGCCAGCAATCCGGATATCGATACTTCGAAAAGCCGGGATAATTTCCACATCATTAAGCCGCAGCAGCCTTACAATAGCGAAATCAAGCAGCGTATCCTCGCTTCCGGATGCCGGACACGCAAGGACAGCGTTCGCTTCATCGACACGCTGATCACCGCCAGTCCGGAATATCTGTCCGGCCTGTCCAAATATGAGCTGCGTGCATTCTTCACCACCGCCTGCCGATTCCTTGAAGAGAGAATCGGCAAAGAGAACATCGTCTCCGCCGTCGTTCACATGGACGAAAAGACGCCGCACATGCATCTGGTCTTTGTTCCGCTAACGCAGGACAATCGCCTGTGCGCCAAGGAGATCATCGGCAATCGCACAAAGCTCATTCAGTGGCAGGACGATTTCTTTGCCCACATGGTTGCCGTGTTCCCAATCTGGAGCGCGGTGAGAGCGCCAGCGTAACCGGAAGGACGCATATCCCCACGCGCGTATACAAAGAGGCCGCGCACCTGTCCCGTCAGGCAGACCGCATCATGGAGCTTCTGAGCGAGCTTTCGCCATTTAATACGAAGAAGACAACTGAACAGCTTATCCCGCTGCTTCGCCGCTTTCTTCCCCGCGCAGAGCAGTTCAAGACGCAGGTGAAGAAATATGATGCAGCGTTCAAGGCGTTAACCTCCGAAAACGCCCAGCTCAAGGATGATCTTAAAAACGCGACAGCTGACACCATGGAAAAACGTCTTCAGGACGCCAAACTCCGCGCCGATTATGAGAATCTGAGCCGTCTGGTCAACCGCATTCCTCCGGAGATTCTCAAGGAGGCAAAGCGTTCTAAAGAACGCTCCAAAGAACATATTCTCTCCGATTGATTCTACAGTTTTTTCATGGTACACTGAGGGAGGTAGAAGCCATGATCCTTGAAAACATGCATAGCGCGAAATCACCTGTGCAGGTATGCCGCGAAACAACGACGCGAAACGGCTGCCGTATCACCATGATCTTTCCCGAGTCCTCGCCGGTTAACATCCGGCTGGACGTCGCGGTCATGCTGCTGGCAGCCTTCGTGAGAAGAAGGAGTTGTGCGATATGAAGCGCGTATTATGCCTGTACAGAGTTTCTACAAAAGGACAAGTTGACAAGACTGACGATATTCCCATGCAGCGCCGCGAATGTCTGGCGTTCATTGATCGGATGGACGACTGGGTATTCTATGACGAGCGCATGGAAAAGGGCGTCTCCGGCTACAAAGTATCTGCCAATGACCGCGATGCCATTGTCGAAATCCGGGCACTGGCCGAAAAGAAGAAGTTCGACGTGCTGCTGGTGTTCATGTTCGACCGCCTCGGCATCCAAGGACTCGCCAAACCCCTTAACGACCTCTCTCGCGGCTGCTCCGCCGATGACATCTACGGCGTTATGGCTATAACCTCCTGCCAGGCTAACAAGTAAGGCATTATTTTAAAGGGGAGCGGAAAAACTTTTTTCTTGATTAAAAGAAAAAATGTTTTTCCGCTCCCCTTAAACCCCTCACCTTTTCAAAAAAGAAAAGAGTACTTATTTATATATTATGCAAGTTCTGTCGTGTTTGGCAAGGCTTTTTTATTTGTCTGACTTGTAAACGGAACTGGCAAATGCGCCAGCAGAAAAAAAGGCGGGTGGAACGCCCAAAAAAGAAAAGAGTACTTTTTGATAGATTATGCAAGTTCTGTCATGTTCGGCAGAGCTTTTTTATTAGTCTGAATTGAAAACAAATAGACAAATGCGACAGAAAATAAAAAAGCGGGGGAACGCCCCCTTTTTCAAAAATCTCTATTCTCAGAGTAGATATGGAATTTAGAGAATTCAAGAAGTTTTAGGCTTTAAAAAACTTGGGCTTTGTATAAAATATTTATTGATAAATAGAAGAATGGAGGGGTTTGGGGTATAGTGAGTTGCGACAGCAACGAGCGGCAATACCCCAATGTGGCTAATCCGGTGGAAGATTTGTTTCGTCATTCCGCAAAAAAGCGGGAGGACGAAACGAACATTCCGCCGAAAAATAGCCTGACACCACACAGCCACTAACATTCACGCGCCAGCGTCTTATCGCACCGGGTCGTACCCGGCGCCGGGTGCAGGGGCGGCGTAAGCCCCTGCAAAAAGAATGCAATTATCCCCCCTCATTGTGAACAAAGCTTTTCAAAAAAAGAAAAAGAGACTTTTGCTCTGTCGTATTAGGCAGGGCTTTTTTATTTGTTAAGTTGCCAACAGGGCAGGTAATTACGACAACAAATAAATAATGTAAAAAAAGAGATAAGAAAACAGATTATCTTTTAGAAATCTTCAACTTGTTTTTCTTTCATGCGGTATCCTTGAGTTTCTTCAAAAGATACGATTCCTTTATTGTAAAGATAATCAAGTGATGCATCAAGAGTCATCATGCCGTCCTTATGACCGGTTTCGATAGCAGATTGAAGCTGATGAGTTTTGCCGTCACGAATCAATGCCCGGACAGGAGCCGTTCCTACCAGCACTTCAAATGCAGAAACACGTCCTTTGCCGTCAGCGCAACGCAACAATCTCTGACTGACAATTCCGAGAATACAACCTGCAAGCTGCAATTTGATTTGATTCTGCTGATTACTTGGAAATGAGTCAACAATACGGTCAACTGTTTGAGGCGCATTATTAGTATGAATAGTGGCAAAAACGAGATGTCCTGTTTCTGCCGCAGTCAAAGCGGCAGCCATTGTCTCAGTATCACGCATTTCACCAACCATAATAACATCCGGGTCTTGTCGCAAAGCATATTTCAGCGCAGTAGAGAATGTATAAGTATCTGCATTAAGCTCTCGTTGTTCAACAATTTAATTTATATTCTTGTGTGTATATTCGATCGGGTCTTCTATTGTAATAATATGAGCGTTACGGGTACGGTTTATAACATTTATCAAACTTGCAAGAGTTGTAGTTTTACCGCTGCCGGTAGGTCCGGTAACAAGAATAAGCCCCTGCTGATATTTAATGAGATCAAGCAGAACTTTCGGCAGATTCAACTGATCAGGAGTCGGAATATAAGAATTAATAACACGAGCGACCAAACCGATATTACCGCGCTGATAAAAAGCATTAAGTCTGAATCTGCAAGTTATTTCACCGTCAGGCTTATTTGTCAGATTAAGAGTTACTGCCAAAGCGAAGTCCAGCTCTCTTTTTTCTTCAAAAACAACTCTCTGATGTGAGTTGATAATACTGAAAAGCAGTCGCTGGGTATCTATAGGTTTCAAAATCGGCAAGTCCATTGCTTGTATTGTGCCATTCAAACGCACACATGGATAAGCATTGACACTCAAAATCAGGTCACTTGATCCCATTTTGACCGCGCTGCGCAGCAATGTTGCCATATCAATAGCTGAATCATTTGCAGAATTGCGTTCACCGTAATGACTGCGGAATGCATCAACTCCTGACTCCATTCCCTGCAAAAGCAGCATAAATTCATCAGGATTATCAACAAATTCCAAGGCTGTTTCTTTGCTTATGATCCCCTGCTCATACATTTTATAAATAGAACGTACAAAAGTTATCATGCCAAGACCGCTGCTCTCTTTCAATGCAAGTTCCAAATCATTGAATTTGCGATCGGCAACCATTTTGCGGATAGTCGGAGTTGCAAGCAGAATTTCCAATGCCGGTACAACACCTTTTGAATTCTGTCTCGGCAGCAAACGTTGAGATACAATAGCAACCATAGCCAGCGACAAATCGACAGCCAACTGCTCACGTCTGTCTTCTGATACCATATTTATAAGACGCTCAAGCGCAAGAACAGCATTGGAGGTATGCACAGTAGTAATAACCAGATGTCCGGTCAATGCTGCATTCAAAGCGCTCTGCATTGTTTCAGCGTCACGCATTTCACCGACTACGATAACGTCAGGATTTTCACGCATGGCATTACGGATAGCTTCAGGGAAACTTTGAGTATGATTATAAACTTCACGCTGAACGATCAGACTTTGCTGATTTTTATAAACAAACTCGATTGGATCTTCAATGGTCAGAATATGTTTGTGCTGAGTACAATTTATTTCATTCAGCATAGCAGCCATAGTGGTACTTTTACCGCTGCCGGTCGCACCTGTAACAAGAATAATGCCACGATTACTTTTGGCAATATCAGCAAGAATCGGCGGCAGAGAAAGTTTCTCAAAAGTCATACTGTTTCCGTCTTTTATGGGACGGATGACTGCAGCCGGACCTGACTCTGACTCAAAAAAGTTCAAACGGCAACGCTGTCCGGTAGAAAGTATAACTGCACAGTCCACAGCTCCGGTTTCAACGTATGATTCCTCCATTTTTTCAGAGATCGAACGACGCCGGAATTCATTAATATCGTCAGCAGTAATAGTGCGGAAATTTACCGGAGTTACAGAACCGCTGTCACGCACATGCGGATACTGACCTGCATTCAGAAAAATATCAGAAATATTATTATTTATCAACTTTACCAGCAAGTCTTCCATTTTCACATCTTCATTCATGCGGAAAGTCCCTTTATACGCTCATAAATTCTTTTTTTATCCGGTTCTGAATAAACTTTTTTAGTACTTTGATCGAGCAGAAAATCTATTATTTCATCATTATCAATGCCATTTTCTCTGCACAAATCACAATATCTGAGCAAAATAACAATATTCTCCGGAGAAGAAAACTTTATCGATTTCAAATAATTATCGGCAAATTCCCTCGCCAGCGGACGATTTTTACAACAGTCACAATAAAACTCAAATATCAGAGCATTCAAATCCGGAGATTCAGGAAATTGAGCATACAATTCCTGAATAAGCAATGCCGCCTCTTCATATTCTCCTGCGGCAATAAATCCTCTCACATGCGACAAGGACATTGGAGTTACTTCCAGATATTCCCTGCCGCCGAAAAGAAAAGAGGTAAAACCGTCACCAATTTTACCAACAAACAGCCGCACAAAAAGTATTCCGGCACAAGCAGCCCATACCAAGCACTCCAACAATCCGGAGATTGCACTCAACGAACCGGCTCTGCCATGCACGACTATACGTGTAACAGCCATCAGACAGCAAAAAATAAATAAACCGAGATATATAACTTTTTTTATTTTATCCATGCTGTCTGATACCTTTTATTTTAATCAATTCATTGGCATTACAATAACTGAATTTTTCTGCAATACAGAATTTTCACCGATATTCGGATTTAACTTCAACAGAAGTGTCTTATCAATTTTATAACTTTTGCAGAATTCGTCAATATGCATATCCTGCTGAATTGTTGTCGGGATACCACTATTTTTATCGGCATCTGATTCGACAACTTTTTCTGTTTCCGTGGAATTTTCTTTTTCTGCGGCAGGATTTTCACCAAGTTCACGGAGGACATCACTTTCCTGATCGGAAATCTTTGTTTTTGAACTTTCAGCAACTTTTTCTTCAGAATCAACAGTCGGAGTGACAACGACCTCCTCGTTTTTATCAACAACGACAGATTCTTCATTCACGACCTTTGCACCGGGGAGTTTAAGAGTCTGACCGATACGGAGGATTGAATTTTCATTAAGATTATTTGCCGCCATCAAGTCGGCACGTTTGACCTTACAGCGTTTGGCGATACGTGAAATGGAATCGCCTTTACGAACGACATACAAACCGGAACGGGCGGAAGTATTTTTTTTAACTTCAGAGTAAGTTGATTTTTTTGCAGTATTTTTGCTGACAGATTTAGCGCCGGGTATGGTAAGCTTCTGACCGATACGGATAACAGAATTGAGCTGCAAATTATTTGCCTTGGCAAGGTCAAGAGTTTTGATGCGGTGACGGGCGGCAATTTTGCTCAAAGAATCACCGCGGCGTACGATATAAACAGAACCGGCTCCTGTGGCGGCTGCAGACTTGGAGTTTTTTGCAGCAGGTTGGGAATAAATCGGAGTTCTTGAAGTTTCTTCAAAAACGGGATATTCAAAATTTTTGCCATTATCTTTTGCCGCGGCGGAAGATTTTTTATTATCAACGACAGTGAAATCATCAGTTTTATTCTGTTTTGCATCATTGAACAAATCTTTTTCCTCTTGAAACATCTCTTTTTCAGCGGGGGGGACAGAAGGACGTTCATTCAAAGCTTCAGACTGACAACCGCTCTGCAAAGCGGCAAAAAAACATACGCCAAAAACAGGCATACCAACACGCAACAACTTGCTACTGTTCATGTTATAAAAACCTTATATAAAATTGTTAATAAAAAACATCTGATTGACAATAAATATAAAGATAAAGTTCAAAATTTCAAGCAAAAATCCAATAAAAAAAGCAAAATTATCATGCAAAATTATTCTATCAAATATATGAATATTACATTAAAAAGAAAATAATTGTTATTGTCCTGAATTTTATGAAAACATTTACAATTTACAATATTTCAATATTATCTGTACAAATTTGAATATATTTAATTTACAAACAACACCGCTTCATTCTTCATTTTTAATTCTTAATTCTTCATTTTAAATTCCTCTTGTATTTTTTGCTTTTGTTGCTATATTATCACTGAAGTAAATTAAGGAGGTTTCTTATGGCTGACAACGGCGATTTTTTCAATATAAATAATTTCACTCCAAGAGCAAAACGCGTGCTTTATCTCGCTCAACAGGAGGCAAAAAGACTGAACCATGACTACATCGGCCCCGAACATATCCTGCTCGGATTGCTCGCTATTAATGAAGGCGTCGCTATCGAAGTCATGAAATCCATGAACCTCAATCTGACTAATTTACGCATCGAAGTCGAAAAAGCCGTCGGCTCTAACGGTCAAACTCAAACTCAGGGAAATCTCCCCATCAACGAAAAAGTCAGCCAACTTCTCTCTGATGCGGTCAAAGAAGCTCAGGCTATGAATTATAATTTTGTCGGAACAGAACATATCCTCCTCGCACTCCTCCGTTTGCAGGATTCTGTTGCCTCCCGTATCCTGAAAAATATGAAAATTGATACCAATCTGCTCAAAAAAAAGATTATTTCAATGCTTGACAGCGATTTCCTCCCTGAAGATGAGGCAACTTCGGATGATTCTTCTGCTGCAAATTCAAGTGCAGATCTCAATGCTCTAAACTCTTTCGGCAGAAACCTCACCGACCTCGCTGCCGAAGGCAAACTTGACCCCGTCATCGGCAGAAAAGAGGAAATAGAAAGAGTAATTCAAATCTTATGCCGCCGCACCAAAAATAATCCCGTCCTAATCGGTGAAGCCGGTGTCGGCAAAACAGCAATCATCGAAGGTCTCGCTCAAAAAATCGCCGATAACGATGTCCCTGAATTACTCGCAGACAAAATGGTTTATGCCCTCGACCTCCCCCTGATGATTGCCGGTACAAAATACAGAGGGCAATTTGAAGAACGTATCAAAGCCGTCATTGATGAAATCAAAAATTCAGGCAAAGTCATCCTTTTTATTGACGAACTGCACACCATCGTCGGTGCAGGTTCCGCCGAAGGTACGATGGATGCCGCAAATATAATAAAACCCGCCCTCTCCCGCGGTGAACTTCAATGTGTCGGTGCAACCACTCTCGACGAATACCGCAAAGGTATTGAAAAAGATGCCGCTCTGGAACGCCGTTTCCAAAGTGTCATGGTCAATCCACCCAATATCGAAGATTCCATAAAAATTCTCAACGGCTTGAAAAAACCTTACGAAAAACATCATCATGTAAAATATTCTCCTGAATCTCTCGAAGCTGCCGTCCGCTTATCTGACCGCTATATCTCCGGACGCCACCTCCCCGATAAAGCGATCGACATCATGGATGAAGCCGGGGCAAAAGCTCGCATTGCACACTCGCAGGATAAACTTGATCTCTCCATCGAACTTTCAAAACTCGAAGATATAAAACACCGGAAACAAGAGGCTGTTGCCGCCCAGAATTTTGAGAAAGCTGCCGCCATGCGTGATGAAGAACGCAATATTGAAAACATCATTGAAGAAAAACAAGCCGCTTTCAAAAAAGCCGGTGCAAAAAAAATACCGCTGATTAAAGTTTCCGATATTGCTTCTGTTGTTTCAAAACTCACCGGCATTCCTCTCAATGACCTTGAAGCCGGCGAAACAAAAAAACTCCTCAATATGGAAAATGAACTGAAAAAATATCTCATCGGTCAGGACGAAGCTGTTTCTGCAATTTCAAAAGCCCTCCGTCGCTCCCGGGCAAATTTGAAAAATCCGGCACGCCCTATCGGTTCATTCATTTTCCTCGGTCCAACCGGTGTCGGCAAAACCATGCTTGCCAAACTTCTGGCTGAATTTATGTTCGGCAATCAGGATTCTCTCATTCAAATAGATATGTCTGAATATATGGAGAAATTCAACGTTTCACGTCTGGTAGGCTCCCCCCCCGGTTATATAGGTCACGGCGACGGCGGAGAACTGACTGAACGTGTGCGGCGTCACCCCTACTCGGTCGTTCTTTTCGATGAAATTGAAAAAGCTCATCCGGATGTTATGCATCTCCTGCTTCAGATACTGGAGGAAGGTCATCTCACTGATTCTCTCGGCAGAAAAGTGGATTTCCGTAATACGATCATCATTATGACCTCAAATGTTGGTGCTGAAATGCTTTCAAAAGGTGTGAAACCTCTCGGTTTTGGCAACGATCCTATTCTTGATAATGCAAAAAATAAAGACCGCCTTATGGAAATTGCCAAAAAATCTTTCAAAATCGAATTCCTCAACCGTGTTGATGATATTATTATTTTCCGCTCTCTCTCCCGTGAAAATCTGCTCTCAATCATTGACCTCGAACTCGACAAGATAAAAATACGTCTCGCCGCTCAAAAATTACAACTCAATATTTCCGATGAAGTAAAATCTTTCCTCATCGACAAAGGGACTCAACTTGAATTCGGTGCAAGACCTCTCCGCCGTGCAGTAGAGCGCTATATTGAAGATGAACTCGCTGAAGAAATCCTCAAAGGTTCTTTCAAAAAAGCCGTTTCCGTCGATATTTTCCTCGATAATGGAAAAATTATATTTGTTCCGGTAAAAAAATAAGCTGTATTATTTTTAATGTATAGAGGTAAAAAAATGGGCTGTTGCTTACTCTTTTTTGAATTGGCTCTATTATGTAAAAGTCAAGGGCTGATTCCCTTGTTTTTGTTAATTTTCTTAAA
>JAFVPG010000085.1 GCA_017505415.1 Lentisphaeria bacterium
CCATACACAGGAATCAATTTTGATGTAAACATGCATAATGAAAAGGAAACTTTTGAAACCTATTCACTTCACATCAAAGTCAAATTTGATTCATCCCTGATGGGGTAATCCATGTCCGTTATGATACCAAGCGAATGTGATTTGAGCAGACGTCCCATGTCTGAACAAATCGTATTTGAAGCAATAAAGAAAAATCTTTCCAACGAATGGTATGTTTTTCATTCATTCGACTATGTGACAAGGGATTTGAATAAGAAACGCTGGGACGGGGAAATCGACTTTCTCCTCTATCATCCGCAAAAAGGGATGCTGGTCATTGAAGTCAAAGGGGGAGCGATTTCCTACCGTAAAGGTCAATGGTACCAGGAAGATCGTCCTATTGATCCGGTGGAACAGGCTAAACGCAATAAATATGCTGTTATGCGTCTCTTGCAGGATTCCCTGCACCGGGCTGTTCCTGTAAAATTTGCACACAGTGTCTGTTTTCCCTCTTGTGGGTTGCAAACCATTTGGCCCGCTGAAGCTCAAGAAATTGTCCTCACCGGGGATGGTTTACCCTATATTGAACATTTTGCCTCAAAAATTTTGGCAGATACACAGATCCCAGCCAATTTGTACGGCACTTTGCCTGCTGAAGAGATTTTGCGGGTACTTTCACCTGTATTTGAATATGGAAAAAAACTTTCTGAACGGATCCATATTGAAGAAAAGCAGTTTTTCCTCTTTACCGAACAACAATGTGCTATTCTGGATGCTTTGGAAAACTTTCCCCGTCTCCAGATAAAGGGGTGTGCCGGATCCGGCAAAACCATTATGGCTGTCAAAAAAGCCCAAAAGTTGGCAGCTCAAGGAGCCAATGTTCTCTTTTTGTGTTTCAATCAGCTCCTGGCTGAACATCTCCGGCGTGAAGTAAAGGCATATCCGGCAATTAAAGCGGCAGCTTTTTTTGAATTTTGTATTGAACTTTTAAAAATTCCGGAAGAACAGGTAAGTAAATACAGAACAAATCCCAAACTGTACAGCGAGGTTTTGCCAAGGTTATTAAAAGACTATCTCTATAAGTCCTGCTTCTGCTATGATGCCATCGTAGTAGATGAAGGGTAGGATTTTGCGCCTGAAGCATGGGAGGTAATTTCTATGCTGGTTGCAGAAGATGGACCTTTCTACATCTTCTATGACCCGGATCAGAACATCTTTACTAAAGAGCTGAAACTTCCTGATTTCGGTATGCCGCCGGTTCAACTGACAAAAAATTGCCGCAACACAAAGAAAATATTTGAAGCATTGAAACCCTATCAATCCAGCACTTCTGCAATTATGGAGTCAGCACCGGAAGGGGCTGATGTTCATGTTTTGCACGGTGACTGCCGAAAGCTTCTGGAACAGGAGTTGGAGCGGCTTGTTATGACAGAGCAAGTGCCATTGCAGGATATTGTGATTCTTGGAGGACATCTCTTGGAACACTCCTCCATCGGCAATGATCCCAAGGTGGGAAGATTTACGATTGTAAACAGAAGTGCGGAACTTGGAGCAATGGAAATATCCTATTATACTTATATGAAATATAAAGGCTGCGAGGCAAAGGTCGTGATCCTTCTGGATGTAGATGATTCCGACGAGCGCTGGTCAAATAAAAACGGCATATATACAGCTATGAGCAGAGCGATGCATCAGCTGATAATTCTCCGCAAATAAAGGGTATTTTCTGTAAAAACACTCCTCAATTCAAATATTGAAAAAATAAGACGACCTCCTGATTTTTTTGGCAATTTCTTATTGCTATGACGCAGTATGTCATAGCAGGACAAGTATATTACTGCCAAACCAACAATCCAGGAGGTATTTTTATGAAAATCAACAAAAAAATCGTATCCGTAATTACAGGAATTTCATTGTTTGGAATTGGCTGTGCCGCTGGTTATCTGTTTGCAAATCGCGATCTTGGAATAGAAGGAGAATTAAGTCGGACACGGGAAAGACTTGGAAACTATTATACCGGCACACAAAGTGAAATGACAATGCTTTCTGAATTTCAGTTATCCTTGGCGACTATGGAATTGTATCATGTCCGTTTCGTTATCTGGAACCAGCCAAATTATGCTGAGATAGAAGAAAAATTCAGTAAAAATGAAAAAGAATGGGATAAGGCCCTTGAAGCAGAGCATAAAAAACCTTCTGAATTTGAGGGAGGAAGTATGGCCCCCATGGATCACAATATGCGCATTACAGACTTTCTGCAAAAAAGAATCAACTATCTCAACGCAAACTGGCGCAAAGTAAAAGAGATTACAATTGATTAACTTATAAGTTTTTCGACCAACTCTGGAATCTTCCAATCAGGGGCACCCAGCCCTGAAAGAATAGTAAAAATGTACAAAACAGAGATTTGTAACTTGAAAAATAACAATAGATGTGCTATCTTACAGCAAAGCGGCAGCAGACATTATGTTTGTTATCCGCAAACTGGAGATAGAAAAACGACATCTTGTTGTAGAGTTTCAAGAACATATTTCTTGCAGGCTTCTAATCAGAAAACGCCAGCTCTGAATGAAAAAAGCCGTGCTGTAAGAATGTGCCTTAATAATTTTGAGGCGCACTCTGTTGCATGCTTTTTTCGGGCGCTGGCGTGCCTCTGATTGGAGTGTTTCAGGGTGTCGCCTTTTTTACTATAGAATATAAAACGAGGATATAAAATGCTTAATAGAGAAAAGTTTGACAACGAAATCGCAATATTGGAAAGTGTCGCTTCAAAACATGAAAATGATGATTTTCGTACTATGGTTGAGAAAATAAAGAATTTGCGAGAACAATTTGAAGTTAAGATAATGATGATTGGCCATTTCAATGCTGGGAAAAGTGCCTTGTTAAATTGTTTGATTCAAAGAGATGACTTCCTGACAGAAGCACAAGTTCCTCAAACCGCAGTAGCTACTGAATTGAAATTTTCAGAGAATGAGAATTATTTTGCACATATGAACGATGGCTCTATGGTGAAACTTCAAAATCATAATGATTTTTCTCCCCAAGCCTGCGATCATGTTGAATATCTGATTCCTGCAGCAAACCTCAAACGTCTGTCTGACTTCACTTTTGTGGACACTCCAGGATTTGACTCAGGTGTTGATGCTCACAATAAAGCACTGTCTGCTTACATTGGTCAAGGGGCTGCATATATCTTGGTGTGTGATATTGGGAAGGGAGGATTGAGTGAGAATACAATAGCTTTTCTCAATGAAATTTCTCAATATAGCAAACGCATTGCGATTGTATTGAATAAAACAGATATACATATTGACGAGGATAACGAACAGGTACTCGAAGAAGTTATTGATACTTTGCACATCAATGGCTACGATTTTCCTGTGATAACAACATCTAAATTTGATGAAAAAGCAGAAGAAAAGATTATGTGTTTAATTGACTCTTTCTGTGCGCAAGATGTATTTGATGAAAAAATGCGTAAGTCCATTGAGTCAGAAACCTCAAATATGAAAAATGTTTTGACTGTTGCACAAAAAAATCTTCATGTAGACACATACGATCTTGATCTGAAAATAAAGAAATATCAGGAAGCATATGATTATCTGCAGGAATCCTTTGAGAAGCAGAAAAATAATTTTGAATCAGAAGTACCTCAAATCACGGAAGAAATAATTGCAAATATTCGCAATGAATTAAATGCAAAATCCTATGATGTTGCCAAAGCCTTGGCTATCGGAGGCACTACAGGACTTGAAGCTATTGTCGTTGAAATAGTCCGCCCTGTTATAATTTCCTCTATGAAGGAGGTTGCACATCAGCATTTGGATGCAATAGTTAAGACTATTGATTTCTCGCCATTGCTCAATGTTGAAGAAACAAAAGAGGTTGGAGGTATAGTTGTTAATCTCGCATCAGGTATTAGAGATTTAATTGACAACGGATCGTTTGTAAAAGCAATTTCTGTTTTTGAAAGGAAAGATGATAAAAATCAAAAAAAAGAAGGTGTTGATGGCAAACAAATATATCAAATTGCAACAGGTATTGCCGCAATTGCAACTGATATAATCGC
>JAFVPG010000086.1 GCA_017505415.1 Lentisphaeria bacterium
AAAGCAGCAGATAAAAACTGTGAAAATAATACTGCATAGAAAACTGTGCAGACAGGATTTTTGTTGCTTGGGAACAGAAAATTTAAGAAAATTAACAAAAACAAGGGAATCAGCCCTTGACTTTTACATAATAGAGCCAAAAAATAAAATACTGAATTAAAAAAAAGACCGGCATTATCCATAAATCATCAGACTGGAAACAATGCCGGTCAATTACTATTGCATGCAAAAAAATCTGTGAAATTCACAGTTAATACTGCATATTTATTTTTTCAATTTTTTACCGCGTATTTCGGCTTTCATAAAATCAACGAGATCACCACGGAGAATAGCCCGGAATGGGATATGCGGTTTTTTAGTGAAAAGCGATCCCATTTTGCGGGAAAGACGCATTTGCAGATTTATTGCCCAACCGCCTGCAGCAAAGAAATCAGATACACGACGGTTTTGAAGTTTGACGATTGAAACCAGCATCATCGGCGCACTGATGGTAAATGCAATACCGAAAAGCACCGCCACGATATTCCAGATCGGCACACCTTTCAATGTATTGGTGATAAACGCAACAGATGATCCCAATGCTGCCAGTCCTACGCCGCCTCCCATCAAAAGCATTGAACCGCTGATTGCCGGTGTTTGCTTGACCTCCTGCGTATTCATCAGTTTTGAAGCATCACCTTTTGCCGCCGTATTGACTTGTTTATTAACGACAGTTTCAACATCTTTTGAACGGGTGGAGAAAAATTTATCCGCCTGTTTCGTCATGAAATTGCCAAACGAATAGAACGGCTGCAATATTGCTTCCATAAATGATACCGGCTGCTGAACAAGGTCAATAACTTTCGCATCATATTCAGTACCGTCTCCGGCATAAAAAATTCCGCTTTTGCCAATAAAAATATGCCGCATGGTTCCGGAAGTCACAGCAGTTGCCACAGTCATCTTTTTCACCTCTGCTCCAACTTTGGCTTCCAGAGCAAGATACATCACACAGATATTGCTGCGCTGAATGATTTTTTTATGTTCTGCAAGATTAGTTACACAGCTGTTCAAACTGAAATGTCTGCCATCCATAATAACCACACCCGGCTGGATCATACTCAATTTATCAGGATTGAAAAGATCTGAGAGTGCAACATAGTTATTGACAAAACGCAGCATATATTTCTGATAAAGAGCAAGTTTACGCAATTTTTCAACTGCCTGGATCTCTGTTGCCACAGAGAGGTCATGCTCAATCAATGCCCGGAGTTTGGCGATAGTATTTTCTGCAAGATCTGCATCGAGCTGTTCAACTGTCATGCCGATAAATTTCTCATCAGGGTTGACACTGCTCCATTGCAGACGGGAAGCGAATGTACTTACAATATTATAATACTCTTTCTCCGTCAGACATGCAGCATCTGCGATTGCACCGACATCATGGGCTTTTACCATAAAATCATTCAAATCATTAAATATCAGAGGATTGACCCAGCCGCTCATATCAAGCACACGTTCAGGATTAAGCTGTGCTGCAGGTGCGCTTTTGATGAAATTCTGTACAGATTCAACATTGAGAGGATCAATTTTCACCTGATTTGCGAAGCGGTCATCTTTGTCATTGGTCATTGCACCGCAAAGAGTGAAAAATTCATTAAGTTTATCCATAACCTTACGGTAACTCTGGAAAAAATCACCCGCTTTTTCTTTGTAAACAGATTCCATTTCCATTTTGATACCGGCATTGAGCCAGTCACGCTGTGCAGAAGCACGCTTGATATATTCGTCAAGAAGTTCTGTATCCACTCCCTGCAAAGTACTCAAATCTGTTTTTGAACCGCAAATCTTCATAATATTGCCGATAATAACTGCAAGTTCAGGATCTGAAGTATTTTCCAGAGTAACAATACCGTCACCGTTACTGTTTCCCGCCCCGATTATAGAGGCTGTATTACGAAGTTCAGCCAGAGAAACTGTGGTCTGATCTTTCAACTGCATATTGCGCAATATCAACTGAATGGAAGATTTGAGCATACTGCTGTCAGGATGTTCTTCATTGAATGAAGCCGGATCAATAACATCTGAACTGTTATCAATGCCGGAACAATCTTTCAAAATGCCGAAAAGCCACTTCAAAGCATTACGAAGCTCATCAGGCCGTATTCTGCCGTTGGCATCTGTATCAAGAAAATTAAGGAATTCCGGATCGACAACAACTGACTCTTTGGGAATCGAATTAACTGCCCAGAGCGCACTGTCAAGATCAATTATTTTTTTCATATCCTCTGCACTCATGATTGAGGGCTGACGGCTCGCTCCGACACGGCGGAACATCAGATAATCATTTTTTTTCATTATATATTACACCTCTTTGGTTGTTTTCCGTAACGCATAAAGCACGGAAAAATATTGATAAAATCCATATATCACAGCAACAGTTCCCACGATAAACAATATCAGCAGAAAACAGTCTCCATACAAAGTATAAAAAGTTTTTGAAACTTTATCTTTGACAAATACTTCAGCTACTCCGATATTGCGTTCACGGTTGAGCAGATGACCACTCATACTCCAGCTGATTCTGCCTGACGGCAGGATAACCACACTTGCTCCGTTATTGCCTGAACGTACCGAAGGCAATCCGTTTTCAATCATGCGGAAAACTGCATTGGCAACATGCTGTTCCGGTTCTGAACTTTCCGGATACCATGCATCATTATTGACAGCAATTATCAAATTGGCACCGAGATTTGCCTCCGCTCTTGCAAGCGAAGCAAAAATGCTTTCATAACAGATTGCCATTCCGGCACGGACACCGGGCAGTATTTCAAGCGGAGACGGATCATTTCCGGCAACCAGATCCCTGCCCATACCGAAAATTTCAGCCACATCATCTGACATAAATTCCCTGACCGGCACAAATTCACCGAAAGGCACACGGTTTATTTTGGCATACTTGTTTTTTATAAAACCATTGATATTGAAAAGCAGAGCAGAATTCGTCAATTCATACCTGTCTCTGCCCGTCTTGACGAAATCAAGCGATCCTGCAAGCAGAGGAATTTTCCGTTCTGTCATAAGTTTGAAAACACCGCTGCGGTAATTTGCTGAAACATAATGACCGCCATAATAAGGATAAGGCACTGCAGTTTCCGGCCAAATGATTATCTGCGGCTGCATATCAGCAAGTTTATATGAAAGAGAAAGATAAACATCCAACGCTTCCTGCGCTCTTTCCGGTGTACTTTCACGCCGCTGTGAAATATCACCCTGCACCAGACCAACCCGGATTTTTCTGCCTTTCAAATAATTTTCTTCCTGCCATCTGACATTGAAATAACCATAAATACAGCACAAAAATATAATAATTGCAAAAACTCCGGTCACAATCAGAGCAGAGTGCATACTGTTTTTCCGTCCTCTCATTTTTGCACTGCATTCCATCCAGAGCATTGCCAATATACTGTTTACTGCAACAATCAGAAAACTTACCCCGTAAATACCACTGAATCTGACAATTTGTATAAGCCAGAGCATTTTGTATTGTGTTACGCCGATGAAATTCCACGGAAACATGCGTATCCTGATAAATTCAAGCATGACAAATAAAGCTCCGCACAGTACTGCAAAAAACAGTTTTTTGTACCACCCAAGCCCGTATTCCTCCCGGCTGCGGTAATCTTTCAGTAATACATTTTCAGGGATCATGCACCAATGGCGGATAAATGAAACAAGCAATGCAAACGCTCCCCCCCATAAACCGATTACCGCAGATATACCGAACGGAATAAAAGGATTTATCTCCCGCAGCCAGAAAAAAGCACTGAAACTCCACGACATGCTCCACAAATAACCGTAAAAAAACAGCCTCCATGATACACGATTGCGGATCGACTGCACTATCAGCGGCGCAACTGCAACAAATGCAAGCAGTTCCCAATTCAAAGGCGGAAATGCCGAACTCAACAGCTGCCCTGAAATTATCATCAGAAACATCACTGTCAGATGATTTGACAGTGAAATACGCCCCGATTCATCATCAGGCACACTGTATCCTTTATAAGAAATCTCTTTTTTCTTGAAAAAAATCATATCTTCTCCGGAAAAAATAATTGAAAAAAATCTTTCAGAGTGTAATTTAATACATATATTACTATTTTCAAACAAATGAACCCTTTTTCCACAAGAAAAAAAGAGTTTTTTTCAAGTTTATCAGGAATGTGCAACATGAAAAAATCAGAGATATTACAATTTGACCATCTGGTTATCGGCAGCGGTCTTGCCGGTTTGTCAACCGCCCTGAACCTCGCAAGTTCAGGACGTTCGATCGCCGTCGTGACCAAGAGAAAAACAGACGACTGCAATACCAAATGCGCCCAGGGCGGTATCGCATGCGTGACCGATGATAATGATACTTTTGATGAACACGTCATTGATACACTCAATGCCGGTGCAGGACTCTGCAACGAAAAAGCTGTGCGTGTCATCGTCGAAAATGGACCCGCAGTTCTTAAAGAACTTGTTGAACGCGGTGTAAAATTCACCACCAGAGGAGATCTCGGCTATTCCGATGAACAACAATCTTACGACCTCGGCAGAGAGGGAGGCCACTTGAAACGCCGCATTCTCCATGCCGGAGACATAACCGGTGCCGAAGTTGAACGGGCATTGATCGAAGAGTGCAAAAAATATCCGAATATCAAAATTTTTGAATACCATTTTGCCATCGACCTCATAGTTTCCAAACGAATCGGACTCAGAGGTCCGAACCGCTGTTTCGGTGCGTATGTTCTGGACATAAACAATGATAAAGTCGAAACTTTCACCGCTTGTACAACTCATATAGCATGCGGCGGCGCAGGTAAGGTTTATCTCTATACCAGCAATCCCGATGTCGCCTGCGGTGCAGGTATTGCCATGGGATACCGTGCCGGAGCGACTATCAGCAATATGGAATTCATCCAGTTTCATCCGACCATCCTTCACGATGCCACAGAGCGTTCATTCCTTATCAGCGAAGCAGTAAGAGGAGAAGGTGCTATTCTCAAATACAAAGATACCAAAGGCAATCTCGTCGAATTCATGCACAAATATCATCCGCTGAAAAGCCTTGCCCCCCGTGATGTCGTTGCCCGTGCCATTGACAACGAAATGAAACGTACCGGCAATGAATGTGTCTATCTTGATATAACTCACAAATCCGAAGAGGAACTGAAACAGCGTTTCCCGAATATTTTCAAAAAATGCCTCTCCATCGGTGTCAATATGGCTCATGACCCGATCCCCGTCGTTCCTGCCGCTCATTACGTCTGCGGCGGTATCAAAACAGATGTCAACGGCAGAACCGGCATTGACGGACTTTATGCAGCAGGCGAAAGCGCATGCACCGGTCTTCACGGAGCAAACCGCCTCGCCAGCAACAGTCTGCTGGAAGCTCTCGTTATCGCCAAAACTTCAGCCAATGATGCGGAAAGAGAATTCGACCGCTTGAAAAAAATATTCCCCGATAATAAAATAATTCCGCATTGGGTATCCGGCAATGCCACAAATTCCGATGAAATAGTCATTTTGACTCACAACTGGGATGAAATCCGCCGCTTTATGTGGGACTACGTCGGAATTTACCGCACCACTAAACGTCTGGAACGTGCCAAAGCCCGTATCAAACTTATCCGCAAAGAGATAGATAAATATTACTGGGATTTCCTCATTACCGGAGATCTCATCGAACTCCGCAATATTGCCACCGTTGCCGAACTCATAATCGACTCATCTCTTGAACGCAAAGAGAGCCGCGGTCTGCATTTCAATGCGGATTACCCCTCTCCCGATCCCGATCTTGAAACAGTCGATACCAACATTACCCGCAAACTTTAACCATCCTGATGTATTGAAATATGCAAAAACACCTTGAAATAGAACCGAAAATAACACGCATTATTCAGGATTTACAAAATGCGGGATACGAAACCTATGTTGTCGGCGGCGCAGTACGGGATCTTCTGTTGGGATGCAATCCTAAAGATTACGATATTTCAACTGCCGCTACTCCTGAACAGATATGTCAGGTATTCGGCAGACGCCATACCATGATAATCGGGAAACGCTTCCGCCTCGTCCACTACCGCATGGGGCATGAAATCGTGGAAATAAGCACTTTCCGCCGTTCACCCGGCAAAGCCGCAGTCAAAAAACACCCGAGATTCGCAAACCTTCCCGAAAAAATGATCATTGATGATAATAATTTCGGTTCTTCCAAAGAAGATGCATTCCGACGGGACTTCACCGTAAATGCGCTCTTTTACGATCCGGTGAAAGAAGAAATCATTGACTATACCGGAAACGGTCTCAATGACATTCAAAGCAAAACTGTACGTGTAATCGGAGATCCGGATGTACGTTTTGAAGAAGATCCGGTCCGTATGCTGCGGGCATTGAAACTTGTCGGCAGATTCAACTTTGCCATGGACGATGCTTGCGAAAACAGCCTTTTTGCCAATATGGAAAAAATCCGCCATGTTCCAATTTCACGCATGACTCTGGAACTGGAAAAAGTTTTGAGTTCATGTTATGTAGATACTCTTTTTGAAGCATTCCACGACTACGGTCTGCTGCCGTATTTTCTGCCGTTCTTTGCAGAAAACTGGAACACTCCGGAAATGGAACAGGCTCTCGACCTTGTCTTTGAACGCAACTGTCAGGTAAGTGCAGGCGAACTGCGCAACAGTATTTCACTTGCCATGGCGTGTTTGACACTGCCTTTTATTCAAAGCAGTTTTGAAAAACAAAAATGCCGTGCATCTCTTGCCTCTGCAACTGTCATGGAACGTGCATTCAAACCGCAAACGATGGTCAAACGTCTGCTTGCCGCCGCTGAAAAAACTGTCAATATTTATCTCTCAGAGAAAAAACCGCGCCGCAGTCAGTCACACATAAGTACTTACAAACATGCAGTCGAACTGAAAAATATTGTTGAAAATGTCAAAGCAAGTCAAAATCAGCAAACTGTTCAGGAGGAATTATTTTGAAAAAAGCCGATATTGCAGAAAAACTTTTCCATGACGGATACAACTGCGCACAAGCTGTTGCATGCGCATTTGCCGATGAATGCGGAATTGATGAAAAAACACTATTCAAACTTTCTTCCGCTTTCGGCGGCGGCATGGGCAGACTCCGCGAAGTATGCGGTTGTGTCAGCGGTATGTTCATTGTTGCAGGCATGACGGAATATCATGGAGATTCCCCCTCAAAAGAAGCTAAAGACAATCAGTATGCCTTCGTACAGAAACTTGCTGCTGAATTCAAAAACAAGTGCGGTTCAATAATCTGCCGTGAACTGCTCGCCCTGCCCCCGAAAACTTCCGACTCCCCGGTTTCTGAAGAACGCACCAAAGAGTATTATCACAAACGCCCCTGCTCTCAATGCGTCCGCATAGCCGCTGAAATTCTGGAGCGCAGCATCTCAAAGGAGAATGTATGAAAATAGCCGCCGCATGTCAGAAAGATATTCTTACCGGAATCAACGGTGATAATGTCGTTTTTGTCTTTTTTGAAATTGACAAAAGCGGAATACGTTCTGTCAATGAAATCCCGTTTGCCGCCGGAAATATGGAGCAGTATGCTGATTTTCTGGTAAAAAATGAGGTGGACTTACTTTTGACACCCGCTGTTTCTGACAACAGCAAAGATATTCTTGATAATGCAGGGATCCATCTGATAGACAACCTCTGCGGCAATGTCCGCACACTGGTTGAAGCATATCTTGCAGGTTCCCTTTTTGATAATCCTAAATATTTTATAAACTGAAAGGTATTAATATGAGCGAATGTTCCCATAACTGCGAAACCTGTGCCTCAAAAGACAGCTGCGCCAATAACTACGACAAAGTCAATGAAAAAATGAGCCGCATCAAAAACAAAATATTTGTCCTCTCCGGTAAAGGCGGTGTCGGAAAAAGTACCGTTGCAGCTCTCATTGCTGTATCTCTTGCCAAAGAAGGATTCAATGTAGGCTTGCTCGATGTTGACTTTCACGGTCCCAACCAGCCGACACTTTTTAAGGTGCAGAATGTCCGTCTCGGCGCAACCGAAGATAATGAACTCGAACCGCTGGAAATCGCAGGTATCAAACTCGTTTCAATCGGTCTGCTTCTTGAAGATGCAGATCAGGCTGTCATCTGGCGCGGTCCGGCAAAAATGGGTGTACTGAAACAGCTTCTCGAAGAAACAGCATGGGGGGATCTTGATTATCTCATTTGCGACTTTCCTCCCGGCACCGGAGATGAAATCCTCTCCGGCTGTCAGCTTATCGAAGGAGATAAACGTGCAGTCATCGTCACCACTCCGCAGGAACTTTCTCTTGCAGATTGCCGCAAATGTATTGATTTTTGCAAAAAAGCAGAACTTCCGGTTGCCGGTGTTGTTGAAAATATGTCATATTTTGTCTGTGACAACTGTGACAAAAAACACTACATCTTCAACAACGGCGGCGGCAGACAGATGGCAGAAAAATACGGCTTGAAACTCATTGCGACATTGCCCATCGACAACAAGTTCCTCGCCCAATGCGATGAAAGCAATATTGCGGTTGCGCTTAAGAATTCACCGCTTTTTCAAAAAGAACTGGAATCTGTAACTGAATTGTAAAAATTCAATATACAGCAAAAAATACAATATAAAGTATCATTTTCTTTTTTGAAATGCTCTGTTCCCTGATGGGAGATTTTTGCAAGTTTTTTTCTCAGGGGGCTGGCTGCGCCCCCTGAAACCCCGCAGGGGGATGTCCATCCCCGTTTTGTTAACGGCATCCACCGTTGCCAAAGGC